>NZ_JBFAHW010000199.1:0-11428 GCF_040654355.1 Streptomyces sp. NPDC050704
GGCGATCGGATATCCCGTCGCGGCACCGGCCCCACCACCCACCACCCCAGGGGCGCGGGGAACTGCGCGACCAGCCACAACGCACCCGCAGACAAACAACCGAACCTCAAAACACCGCCCGAATCTCCCCCACCTCAACCCCTCCACCCACCACCGGCGCCCGACCAACCCGAGCCAACACGCCCGCCTCCACCCCCATCAACCCCAGCCCCCGAGCCAACACAGGCCCAAGCACCCGCCCCGCCCCGTCATCCACCTTGAACGCCAACGCCCGCCCATCAGACAGCGCCACAGCCTGCACCCCCTCCGCCCCCATCTTCGACAACACCCCCGGCACCTCCCGCATCAACCACGTATCAGACCGCCGCGTACCGGCGACGTACTCGGGATACGCCCGCATCGCCCCGGCCACCCGCCCCTCCACCGACCCGGAATCCGCGAGCACGAACGACCGAAAAGCCCGCGCGAGCCCGACCAGGCTGATAGCCATCAGCGGCGCCCCACACCCGTCCACACCGACCGCCCCGACAGCCTCCCCCGCCGCCGACTCGACCACCGCCAGAATCTCCCGCTGGAGAGGATGGGACGGGTCCAGGTACGACTCCGTCGGCCACCCCCGCAGCACACACACCGCCAGCATCGCCGCATGCTTCCCGGAACAGTTCATCGCGATCCGGTCCCGCACACCCCCACCGGCGAGATACGCCTCCGCCTCCACCGGATCGAGCGGCAGATCCACCGGACACCGCAGATCCCCCGCGGCCAACCCGTTCTCGGCGAGCATCTTGACGACCAGGTCCCGGTGGAAGGCCTCCCCGGAGTGACTCGCGGCGGCGATCGCCAGCCGCTCCCCCGCGAGATCGAGCCCCGCCCGCAACACCCCCGCCGCCTGCATCGGCTTGTTGGAGGAACGCGGAAAGACGGGCACAGCCACATCCCCGAGCGCCAGCTCCACCGCCCCGTCCGCACCCAGCACCACCAGGCTCCCCCGATGACGACTCTCGACGAAACCGGACCGTACGACCTCGGCGAGAACAGGGGGCGCAGCCGGAAACGAGGACGAGGACAGGGACGGGGACAGGGACGGAGATGTGGCAGGCGGCTTCTCGGAAGCAGAATCGGACATCGGCGGTGGCCTTCCAGAACGGGACCCACCCGGCCCCGAACGGACCGCAACGACCACGGCACCCGGATCACCTCACCCCGGCCCACCCACAGTCGCCGCGCCCGCCGCAGCCCCGCCACAACCGCGGCCCCGGGATCGCCGGGGCCACCGCGTCACATGAGCAGGTCGTCTACTTGCGCTTCACCCTCACGGTACCGGCGAGCGATCTCCGTACTGCACTCGTCCGCCGTGCGCTGCAACTGCTGCCGCCGCCGCGAGACCTCCTGCTCGTACCGCACGAGCCGCCCCATCGCGGTGTCCAGCTCAAGGTCCGTACGCGCCTGCGGGTCGGACAGCTCGACCTCGGCGAGCATGTCCGCGGCCAGCCGCCGGTACTCCTCGCTGCGCGGCGTACCCACGGTCACGTGCCGCGCCGACGACCGCTGCCGCGCGGGCGCGTCCGTCAGGATCTCCGACAGCCGCTCGACGACGGAGGCCACCGACGCCGCCGCCTCCGTGGCCGGCGCCTCGAGGTCGCCGCCGCGGGCCCGCCGGGGGTCGGCGCGCCGCGCCAGTTCCGCCCGCAGGATGTCGATGCGGCCCTGGAGCAGCCGCCGCACATAACTCAGATCGGCCTCGTCCCGCTGCGCGTCCCTGCGCAGGGTGCGCAGTTCGGGCAGCCGCAGGACGCCCAGCTCGGGCTCGGTCGGCGACTCTGGCACGGGACTGTCCGTCCGTTGGGTGGGCGGACGTGCCCCGATCGGAAGCGCTGGAGCTGAACTTGGCGAACGTACTGAAGATGCCGAATGTACTGAAGGTGCTGAATGTACTGAAGATGCTGAAGGCGGCTCCCCCCGAATCAGTGAAATGGCCCCGGGTGACTGCCCCGTACTCGGTGTGCTCATGTGCCTCTACCGTCCCCTCGACCGGCGTGTGTGAGCATCGTGCCACCCCAGGTGGCCGCTATGTGACCGAGTGCCCCCGATCGGCCCCAGATGGGGGGTTAAGGATCAATAAGAAAGCCCCTGAACGGAGGCCGCACGCACGTCAACGCGACGCACGGCATGATGGTCCGTATGCGTGCGGTGGTGCAGAGAGTGGACGGCGCGAGCGTCGTCGTGGCGGGCGAGACCGTCGGGGAGATCAGCGGCGAGGGGCTGTGCGTCCTGGTCGGGGTGACCCATGAGGACACCAAGGAGAAGGCGGCCCAACTGGCCCGCAAACTCTGGTCGGTCCGCATGCTGGCCGACGAGAAGTCGTGCTCGGACATCGACGCGCCGCTGCTCGTCATCAGCCAGTTCACGCTCTACGGGGACGCCCGCAAGGGCCGCCGCCCCACCTGGAACGCGGCCGCCCCCGGCGATGTCGCCGAGCCCCTCGTGGACGAGGTGGTGGCCCAACTCCGTTCGCTGGGGGCGACGGTGGCGACGGGCCGGTTCGGCGCCCAGATGCGCGTCTCACTGACGAACGACGGCCCGTTCACCGTGCTGCTCGAAATCTAGAACCCGTCATCCAGGACCCGTCGTCCTACGGCTCGACCACGACCTCCTGCGCCGCGGCCGTCGTGTCGGCCAACAACCGCGCGTCCAGCGGCACGTTCCGCTTCACCAGCGCGAGCGCGATCGGGCCCAGCTCGTGGTGGCGTACGGCCGTCGTCACGAAACCGATCCTGCGGCCGTCGGGCCCCTCGTCCGCGAGGCGCAACTCGGTGCCGTGCGGCGGCAGATGGACCTCGCTGCCGTCCAGATGCAGGAAGACGAGCCGGCGCGGGGGCTTGCCCAGGTTCTGGACCCGGGCGACGGTCTCCTGCCCCCGGTAGCAGCCCTTCTGCAGATGCACCGCACTGCCGATCCAGCCCAGCTCGTGCGGGATGGTCCGGTGATCGGTCTCGAAACCGAGCCGCGGCTGGTGGTGCTCGACGCGCAGCGCCTCGTACGCGAGGAGCCCGACCGCCGGGCCGTGCTTCTCGACCTCGGCCGCGTACGACTCCAGGTCGGCCCGCGGCAGGAAGAGGTCACGTCCGAACGGGGTCTCGCGTACGACGACACCGTCCGGGATGTCGGCGATCGAACCGGCCGGCAGGTGCACGACCGCGAAGTCGCCCGTCCGGTCGGCGACCTCGACCCGGTAGAAGAACTTCATCGACTCCAGGTACGCGATCAGCGCCTCCTGGGTGTCGGGCTCGACGTGGGCCCAGGTGGTCGTCCCGTCGTCGACGAGGTACAGCGCGTGCTCGATGTGGCCGTTCGCGGAGAGGATCAGCGCCTCGGTGGCACGGCCCGCCGGGAGGTCGGTGACGTGCTGGGTGAGCAGCAGGTGCAACCAGGTGAGCCGGTCGTCACCGGTGACGGTGACCACGCCGCGGTGCGAGAGGTCCACGAAGCCGGTGCCGTCGGCGAAGGCGCGCTGTTCTCGGAACAGGTCGCCGTAGTGGGCGGCGACGCCTTCGTCCACGCCTTCGGCAGGGACGGCGCCGGGCAGGGACAGCAGAGGGCTTTTCATATCCACACAGCGTACGACCGAGCGGGCGCCGTTTTTATTTCCTGGCGTCGAGCCCGGTGTCCGGCTTGGCATCGAGCTTGGCGTCGAGCTCCTTGTCGAGCTTGGCCGCACAGTCCTCACACCGGCCGAAGATCGCGAAGTGCTTCATGTCGGTGTCGAAGCCGAACGTCTCGCGGAGCTTGGCGGTGAAGTCGGCGGCCACCTCCATGTCCGCCTCGATGACGTTGGTGCAGTCGCGGCAGACCAGGTGGAGATGGTGGTGCCGGTCCGCGAGGTGGTAGGTGGGCGCCCCGTGCCCCAGATGGGCATGGGAGACCAGCCCGAGCTCCTCCAGGAGCTCCAGGGTCCGGTACACCGTGGAGATGTTGACCCCCGAGGCCGTCTTCCGCACTTCCACGAGGATGTCGTCGGGGGTCGCGTGCTCCAGGGTGTCCACGGCTTCGAGGACAAGCTGGCGCTGCGGTGTCAGCCGGTAACCGCGCTGCCGCAGATCACTCTTCCAGTCGGTGCTCACCACACCAGGAAGTCTAGGCCTACTTGAAGAAAGCGATCCCGTCGTCCGGCATGTCGTCCGGGAGGGCCTTGGCCCAGCGTTCGACGTCTTCCGGGGTGACGACCTTCTTCAGGTGTGCGGACATGTAGGGGCGCAGCTCGACCTCGGGGGTCTGCTTCTCGCCGACCCACATGAGGTCGCTCTTCACGTAGCCGTAGAGGCGCTTGCCGCCGGTGTACGGGCCGGACGCGGCCGTGCGCGCCACGGCGTCCGTGACCAGGTCGATCTGCGGCTTCTTGGCGGCCAGCTCGCCGTACCAGATCTCGACGACACCGTCGTCGCGGGTCATGACGACCTCGACCTTGCGGTTGCCGTCCACGCGCCAGAAGCCGGACTCGGTCTCCAGCGGCCGCACCTTGTTGCCCTCGTTGTCGAGGACCCAGGAGTGCGAGTGGTATTCGAGGAAGTCCCGCCCGTCGTGGGTGAAGCTGACTTCCTGGCCGAAGTTGCACTTCTCGTCGCCGGGACGGCGTTCATTACTGTCTCCGACAGGGGCGTACACGCCCGCGCCGGCCCAGTTGCCGAGCAGGAAGACGAGCGGGACGAGGTCCTTGTGCAGGTCGGACGGGATCTCGATCATGAGGTGGGAAGTTCCTTGATGGGGGTCAGCGCTGGCCCTGGTACAGCTTCTTCACGGCCAGCCCGGTGAAGGCGAGAACGCCGACGCAGACGAGGACCAGCAGAGCTTCGAAGAAAACCAGCACGGGGCGCTCCTTGGGATGACGCGGTGACACGGTGATGGGTGGTGCGGTGACGGGCAGTACAGAGCCGGTCCCCACTCTAGTCGGGCTCGTGTCGGGTGGGGACCGGGGCTCCGCACGCGTACGTCCCGGACGGAAGGTTCGGAAGGCCGGGTCGGACGGTCGGGTCGAGCGGTTCAGCCGAGCAGCTGGCTCTGCAGCACCACCGTCTGCTGGAACGGCACCGCCTCGGCCGACCCCTTCCGCGCCTGCACGATCAGCGCGAGGGTGTCGCCGGCCACGACATACGCCTCCCGGACGCGTTCGGCGCCGTACGGCTTGGCCTCCGCGTACACGTAGTGCCGTACGTCGTCGAGCGCGGCCTCTTCCGGGAACGCCTCGTCGGTGGTCACCTCGGCGGCGCCGCGCAGGGCGTACTCCGGGGCGTCGTAGCCGATGAGGTCGGTCGACTGGATCTCGTCGACGACGGCGGCGGTGTTGAACTGGAGCAGGTAGACGCTCGTACGGGTGCCGTCCCGGGTGGTCCAGCCGCGGGCCGCGATGTGCCGCAGGCCGTTGTCGGTGAGCAGTCGGCCGAACGTCTCGCGGTCGTCCTTCGACCCGTACGCCGCCAGGAACGCCTTCTGCGACAGCCAGCCGTCCTTGCCGCGCAGCTCCTTGTCGGGCTCGGCGCCCTCGGGGGCGGGCAGGACGAGTTCGCGCAGGTCGGCGTGGTGGGCGCCGGCCGTGTTCGCGTCCTCGAACGGGCCCGGGCTGCCGGCGGGCAGCGCGGGCCGGACGATCTCCGGGTACTCCCAGCGGCCGTCCGACTCGGTCGCGAGGCCCGGGACGTCGGTGCGGTCCAGCCCCGTGACGCCGTACGCGGCCGAGGCCCCGACCGCGCCGAAGACGACCACGGCGGCGGTCCAGCGCAGGACGGCGCGAAGGGTACGACGGTCCTTCTTCGGCTTGACGGGGTCCGGGTTCACGGGCTCCGGCCCGGTGGAGACTTCCGGCGGCGCCTGCGGCATCGGGGGCGCGTCCGCCGGGGCGGGGGCCGCGTCCGTCGGGGCCTGCTGCTCGGTCATACCGCCTCCCCAGGGTCCGTGATGCGGTCGAGCTGGTCGCGCAGGAACATCGCGACGGCGTCCTCGTCCAGCTTCTTCGCGCCGTACACCGTGGCGCTGACCAGGACGTCGCCCTCGTAGGCGGAGCAGTACATCGCGTCGAGCTTCTCTTCCTCGTCGGTGGGCGGCAGGAAGCACTCGGCGTTCTTGTGGCCCTCGATCTTCGGGCCCTTGCGGAACACGTCGAGGAGGTCGAGGAACGCGCGCTGGTACGTCGAGATGTCCCGCACCGCCCGCCGGCTCTCCATCCGGGACAGCACGATCTCGATGGTGAAGGCCTCGTCCGCGTAGAGCGTGGAGTCGGTCGCGCCGGGCGTGCTGAGGTAGCTGCGCATCACCATGCCCTTGATGCGCTGCTTGTCGATCTCCTTCTCCAGCTGCCTGCGCTGCGAACGGGGCAGGTCCTTCACCGACTCCTTGCGGATGGCGGTGGCCTGGCGTCCGCTGAGCACCGCGTCGGAGCCGAACTCGGCCATGTCGGGGCCACGGGCGTACCCGTTGGTCCCGTAGGGCAGCAGCACGGCCTGAAGCCCGCCGGCCTCTTCTTCCGTGCCCTTGCCGTCCTTGCCACCCTTGGCGTCCTTGGCGTTCGCCTTGGGGAAGGTCCAGGTGGGCTTCCCGGGATCGCGGTCGGCGCCGTTGACGGCGACCGCGGTGTAGCCGGCACCGCCGATGACGGCGACCAGGAGCAGGGCCGCGCCCGCGACGGCCGCGATACGGCCTCGGCGTACGGGCTTCTTTTCGGACATGTCACCGAGAGGCGCGTCACTCACAGGGGTGTCGCTCACAGCCGTGCCACCTGCCGCTTCGCCAGATCCATGATCTTCTCCTTGGAGATCGGCTTGATGTCGGTGACCCAGATCTCCATGGTCATGTCACCGCGCCAGGCGTGCGCCTCGGCCGTGTAGACCTGCACGCCCTCCTCCTGCTCGGGCCTGTCATGGACGTACGCCATGCCGTCGCCCGTGCCGGGTATCGCCCAGCTGCGGGTGCCCTGCTTGCGGTCCGCCCAGTAGTGGGCGTTCTCGGCGCTGTCCATGGCCGCGAGGGACTCCTCCTGGCGGTATTGCACGAGACGGACCTCGACGTGGTACGTGTTGCCCACGCGCCAGTTGGTGACGGCCGCGCGGCGGAACTCGTCGGCGACGAGCGTGCTGAAGGCGTCGACCGGATCCTCGTACGAGTCGGCGTACGCGACGATCGGCAGCCAGCCGTCGGCGCCCGCCTCGTAGAGCCCGTCCCGGGCGTTGCCCGGCCGCTTCAGCAGCAACTCGCGCAGATCGCCGTCGGTCCTGACCTTCGGGTCCTGCGCGGCCGACAGGGGCTCGACCTCGCCCTTGGCCTGCTTCACCACCGGCTGCGACAGCGAGGGCAGGCGGGTGGGCTCCCGCTCGACCTGGACGAGATACCCGGCGCTGGTGCCGGCGACGACACCGAGCACGGCGGCCACGGCGACGAGCAGGGCCGTACGCCCGCGCCGACGCGCACGCGCCACGGGTTCGGCCGGTACGGGACCGGCCGGAACAGATCCCGTCGGCACGGCATCCGAGGGTTCCGGCGCTTCCGGGGGCTCCGGCGCTTCCGGTCTTTCCGAGACTTCCAAGACGTCCCCTCAACAGAACGCGAAGCGCGGATTCCGTATCCGCGCGCACAGGAGACCCATGGCCGACGCCCGTGGTTGCAGGGGAGTTGATTACGATTCGGACTACTATTCGGCCATGGCTAAGAAGCTCGTGATCAAGGTGACAGCGGGGGCGGACGCCCCCGAGCGCTGCTCGCAGGCGTTCACGGTGGCCGCGGTGGCCGTGGCCAGCGGCGTGGACGTCTCGCTCTGGCTGACCGGCGAGTCCGCGTGGTTCGCGCTGCCGGGCCGCGCCGCCGAGTTCGAGCTGCCGCACGCGGCCCCGCTGCCCGACCTGCTCGACTCGATCCTGGCCGGCGGCCGGCTCACCCTCTGCACGCAGTGCGCGGCCCGCCGGGACATCACGGAGAAGGACGTCATCAAGGGCGTACGGATCGCGGGTGCGCAGGTCTTCGTGCAGGAGGCCCTGGCGGACGAGACGCAGGCGCTCGTCTACTGAGAAGCCCTATTCAGGCGTCTCCACCCAGAGGCAGAAGGGGTGCCCGGCGGGGTCGAAGAGGACCCGCACGTCGTCCTGCGGCTGGTAGCCGGCGAGCCGCGCCCCCTCCGCGACGGCTCGCGCGGTCTCGGCCGCGAGGTCGTCCACCTCGATGTCCAGGTGCAGCATCATCTGCTGGTCGCCGGGTTTTCGGGTGGGCCAGACGGGCGGGACGTACTCGGGTTCGGTCTCGAAGGCGAGCGACGTGCCCTCGGTGCCGGGCGGCGGGCCGATGAGCACCCAGTCGGGCTCGTCACCGCGCACGACGTAGCCGAGCAGGCGCAGGTAGAACCCGGCCAGCTCGTGCGCGTCATGCGCGTCGAGCACCACGGTGGACAGCCTCGTAGGCGACATGCGCCCTTTCCTACTGTCGTCGCTTCTTGCCGTCCAGCTCGTCCCACCACTCGTCGGACCTGGCGTCTCCGGACGGGTCGTCCCACCACCGGTCGTCGGGCCCGCGCCGGTTGGCGACCACGGCGGCGAGCGGCGGGATCACCATCGCCACGACGCACATGCCGACGGCGACGGGAACGGACCACAACCGCACGACGCCCCACGCCAGGACGAACAGCCCGACGCACGTGCCCATCATGGCGAAGTAGACGTGACGCCTTCGCGCGTACATAGGTCCAGCGTAGATCCGGATCCGGGCAAGCCGAAGGGCCGCACCCCGATCAACTGGTGGCGTCCAACCCCCAGGGGTGCGGCCCTTCGGCCGTTCATACGGTGTGAACCGTCAGGCGGTTCAACGGTTCAACGACTCAGACGGCGATGGCCACCTCGGCCAGGCCGCCGGTCTGGGCGACGACCGTACGGTCCGCCGTGCCGCCGGGAACGAGGGCGCGGACGGTCCAGGTGCCCTCGGCCGCGTAGAAACGGAACTGTCCGGTCGCCGAGGTCGGAACCTCGGCGGTGAACTCGCCGGTCGAGTCCAGGAGGCGGACGTAGCCGACCACCGGCTCGCCGTTCTTCGTCACCTGACCCTGGATGGTGGTCTCACCGGGCTTGATCGTCGAGGCGTCGGGGCCGCCGGCCTTCGCTCCACACATATGTCGTTTCCGTCCTTGAGGCCTTGAGGGTTACTTGTTGGCGCCGAGCTCGATCGGCACACCGACGAGGGAGCCGTACTCGGTCCACGAGCCGTCGTAGTTCTTGACGTTCTCGACGCCGAGCAGCTCGTGCAGGACGAACCAGGTCAGCGCGGAACGCTCACCGATGCGGCAGTACGCGATGGTGTCCTTGGCGAGGTCGACCTGCTCGTCGGCGTAGAGCTCCTTGAGCTCGTCGTCCGACTTGAAGGTGCCGTCGTCGTTGGCGTTCTTCGACCACGGGATGTTGCGCGCGGACGGGACGTGGCCCGGACGCTGCGACTGCTCCTGCGGCAGGTGGGCCGGCGCGAGCAGCTTGCCGCTGAACTCGTCGGGCGAACGGACGTCGACCAGGTTCTGCGAGCCGATGGCCGCCACGACGTCGTCGCGGAAGGCGCGGATCGCGGTGTTCTGGGCCTTGGCCTTGTAGTCGGTCGCGGCGCGGGTGGGCACCTCGACGACCAGGTCGCGGGAGTCGAGCTCCCACTTCTTGCGGCCGCCGTCGAGGAGCTTGACGTTCTCGTGGCCGTACAGCTTGAAGTACCAGTAGGCGTACGACGCGAACCAGTTGTTGTTGCCGCCGTAGAGGACCACCAGCGTGTCGTTGGCGATGCCCTTCGCCGACAGGAGCTTCTCGAAGCCCTCCTGGTCGATGAAGTCACGGCGGACCGGGTCCTGGAGGTCCTTGGTCCAGTCGATCCGGATGGCGTTCCGGATGTGGTTCTTCTCGTACGCGGACGTGTCCTCGTCGACCTCGACGACGGCCACGTTCGCGTCGTCCAGATGATCCTGGACCCAGTCGGCGTCTACCAGGACGTCGCTGCGGCTCATGCTCTTTCTCCTCCGGGGCAGTTACGGCGGGGCGGTGCGGTAGAGAGAGGTGCGGGGACGCGGTCGGCCGGTCGGCGATCAGGGCTTCGGGGCGAGCGCGGCGCACGGGTGGCCCCTGACGAGGAAGGTCGAGGGGTCCGGCTCGCGGAAGGACGAAGGCTTCCGCTCAGAAGGTGCGACAGAGCATGGCGGCGACACGGCACAGGTCCACTGCCCGCCGCTTCGTGAGGTCCGCCTGTCGCTTCATGGAGACGATCGTAGGGACGGACAGGCGGGCATGTCACCGGCGTGTCGTATGTTGAGACGCGATCGTCCGCAATGTGGGATGGAGGGGGTTCGAGGCCGCCTCGGCCGGACTGCCGGGCACTTGTCGCCCTCGTCACATCAGCCGTACATCTGCTCTACGGACGGGCTCGTCTCGCCTTTCGGACGACTGCCCCGCCCCCGAGCCTCAAGCCCCGAACGTCCTGCAGCGGCCCACCTACCGGTCTGCCTACCCGACGAGGTTGACGTCCGAACCCTTCACCGTGATGTCGACGCCCTTCTCGGCCGCCTGGACCTTGTCGAGCTTGATGCCGCCCGGCAGGCCGTCGATCTGCTGCTGGAAGTCGGTGATCAGCCGGACCCTGTCCTCGGCGAGCTGGACGCCCAGGTTGGGCAGGGAGTCGGCCTGCACCTCGACCTTGTCGCCCTTGACGCTGACCGAGCTGAGCACGGAGACCGGCTCGGGGAGCTTGGTGCCGAGCACGGTGGCCTCGACCTGGACCTTGATCTTGCCGTTGCCGCCGTCGGAGAGGCCGACGACCTGGGCGGTGACGCCGTCCGTCACCTGCACCGGCTCGGACTTGGCCGCCTTGAGGAGTTCGGCGTACGTGATCGTGGCCGTGCCGGTGGCGGTGGCGGCCGTGGCGGAGCTGTAGTTGCCGGAGAAGGCCACGCCGCGCATCTGGGCGGTGAGGTTGTCGATACGGATCTTGGCCGGGGCGGTGCCGGTGCCGCCCGTGGCGCCGCTCGTGTCGGCCTCGTAGTCCTTGATGCCGACCTCGACCTCGTCGAGTTCGCCGCCGGCCACCTGGGTGAGGAACGGGAAGCCCTTGATGGACACGTCCGGTGTGCTCGCCAGGCCCTCGTTGGTCTTCAGTCTGTCCGCCGCCTCGTCCTCGGCGAAGCCGACGGCGACGCGGTCGGCGATGACGAAGAGTCCGCCGAGTACGACGGTGACGATCAGGAGTATTCGTAGTGCGCGCATGTCTTGGTGTTCCCCCACCCTGGCGGTCTTCTGAGCCCGAGAGTAACCCCGGGGCGGCCTCCGGCCCGGGGACAGAGGCAGTTGTCGATCAGCTGTGACACGCCCCCGCCGCCCCTACCCGTCCCATCCCCTGGGGCTCCGCCCCAGACCCCGTGAGGTGTGTGTTGTCGGGT
>NZ_JBFAHW010000200.1:0-11190 GCF_040654355.1 Streptomyces sp. NPDC050704
GCAGGGGGGACCCTGTGGGAGAGTAGGACGCCGCCGAACGAATTTTGATAACGGGAGAACCCCGCACCTTATGGTGCGGGGTTTTTCTGCGTTTAGGGTCACCACGTTTTAGTGTTGCGGCATGCGCTACGAACTGGTGATCTTCGACAATGACGGCGTCCTCGTGGACAGTGAGCCGATCTCCAACACGCTGCTGGCCGCGTATCTCACCGAGCTCGGGTACCCGACCTCGTACGAGGACTCCCTGCGCGACTACATGGGCGCCGCCATGCATCGCGTACACGACCTGGTCGAGGAGCGGACCGGGCGGCGGCTGCCGACGGACTTCGACGATGTCTTTCATGGGCGGGTGTTCGCCGCCTTCGAGCGGGAGTTGGAGCCGGTGGCGGGGGCTGTGGAGGTCCTGGAGAAGCTGGCCGCGGACGGGGTTCCGTACTGTGTGGCCTCGTCCGGGAGTCATGAGCGGATCCGGGTCGGGCATCGGAGGACCGGGCTCGACCGGTGGTTCGACGACGAGCGGATCTTCAGTTCTCAGGACGTGGGGCGGGGGAAGCCGGCGCCGGATCTGTTTCTGTACGCGGCCGAGCGGATGGGCGTAACGCCGGAGAAGTGCCTTGTCGTCGAGGACAGTCCGCTCGGAGTGCGGGCGGCCGCCGCGGCCGGGATGGACGTGTACGGGTTCACGGCGATGACGCCCGCGGACCGGCTGGCGGGGGCCGACCGGCTGTTCGGTGACATGAGCGAGCTGAGCGGCCTGCTGCAGAGCTGAGAGCAGCCGCGTAAGAGGTGAATAAAATTCATCTTCTTGATTGTCTACCCACGAGTAAGCCGGAGCTCTACGCTGAGCCGCCATGACAGATGTGCTGCGGCGCGGCCGGGCTTCGTTGGCGTTCAGTTTCTTCACTCAGGGCGTCGCCTTCGCGCTGCTGGTGACGCGTATCCCGGCGATCCAGGACCGGTACGGGATATCCGACGGGCTGCTGCCCGCCTTCCTCGCCGCCGTGCCGGTTCTCGCCGGGGTCGGCAGCGTCTGCACCGAGCAGCTGGTGAAGCGGGTGCCCCCCAGTCTCGTACTGCGCTGGTCGCAGCCCGTCGTGCTGCTCGCGCTGCTCGGCGTCGGGGCCGGCGAAGGGCTGTGGGAGATCGGGTTCGCGCTCGGCGCCTTCGGGTTGGCCGTAGGGGCGCTCGACGCGTCCATGAACATGCTCGGGGTGAGCCTCCAGCACACGTACGGGCGCAGCATCATGCTCGGGTTCCACGCGGCGTACAGCCTGGGCGGGATCATCGGGGCCTCGCTCGCGTGGGTGGGGGCGCACTGGGATCTGGCGCTGTTCGTGTCGTATCTGCCGGTCGTGCTCGTGCTGCTGCCCGCCGCGTTCGTGGGGAGCTGGTGGTACGTCGACGCGGGTGCCCAGGAGGAGAAGAAGGACCAGGTCGAGGGTGGGGCCGGGAGCGGGAGCGGTGGCGTCGGGTTCAAGCTGCTTCTGCCGTTGTGCCTCGTGATGGCCGTCGCGTACATCGGGGATTCGACCGTTTCCAACTGGAGCGCCAAGTATCTGCAGGACGTGCTCGGCAGTTCGGAGCAGCTGGCGACCGTTCCGTACAACGTCTATATGGTCACCACGCTGATCGGGCGGGCCGTCGGGGACTTCGGGGTTCGGCGCTTCGGGGCCGTGGCCGTGGTGCGGGCCGGGGCGGTGCTCGCGGCGGTGGGGTTCGCGGTGGTCGCGGTGGCGCCGGGGGCCTGGGTCGGGATGCTCGGCTTCACGTTGCTCGGGTTCGGGTTGTGTGTGATCGTGCCGCAGACCTTCGCGGCCGCCGGGCGGCTCTTCCCTGGAGCTGCTGACGCGGCGATCGCGCGGCTCAATATCTTCAACTATGTGGGTTTCCTGATCGGTTCGCCCTTGGTGGGAGCTCTGGGCGATGCGTGGAGCTATCGGTGGGCGATGCTCGTGCCGATGGTGTTGGTGCTGGTGACCCTCGTGTACGCCAAGTCGTTCGCTTCTGGACCTTCCCGATACGGTGACGGGCATGAGCGGCCGCGCACAGCTGATGTGGGACGAGGCAGTAACGGGCTATGACTTCGGTCCGGATCATCCGATGGATCCGGTCCGGTTGGCGCTGACCCGGCGACTGATCGATGCCTTCGGGCTCGACCGGGAGATGGATGTGGTCGCGGCGAAACCGGCTGGGGAGTCGACGTTGCGGCTCGTGCACCGGGAGGACTACGTCGAGG
This sequence comes from Streptomyces sp. NPDC050704, assembly GCF_040654355.1. Classification (NCBI taxonomy): domain Bacteria; kingdom Bacillati; phylum Actinomycetota; class Actinomycetes; order Kitasatosporales; family Streptomycetaceae; genus Streptomyces; species Streptomyces sp. NPDC050704. The sequence goes on from NZ_JBFAHW010000200.1 coordinate 2,237, forward strand.
CGGTCAAGGCCGCCTCCGTGGATCCGAGGGCCGCGGACACGGCGTACGGGCTGGGGACCATGGACGATCCCGCCTTCGCCGGGATGCATGAGGTGTCCGCCCTGATCGCCGGGCAGTCGGTGGGGGCGGCCGAGGCGGTGTGGCGGGGCGAGGCGCTGCACGCGGTGAACTTCGCCGGCGGGCTGCACCATGCGATGCCCGGGGGCGCGTCCGGGTTCTGTATCTACAACGACGCCTCGCTGGCCATTGCCCGGCTGCTGGAGCTGGGGGCCGAGCGGGTCGCGTACATCGATGTGGATGTGCATCACGGGGATGGGGTGCAGGCCGCGTTCTGGGAGGACCCGCGGGTTCTGACGGTCTCCTTGCACGAGCATCCGCGGACCTTGTTCCCGCAGACCGGCTGGCCCGAGGAGACCGGGGCCGACTGCGCGGAGGGGTCGGCCGTGAACGTGGCGCTGCCGGCCGGGACCGGGGACGCGGGGTGGTTGCGGGCCTTTCACTCCGTCGTGCCCGAGCTGGTCGCCGATTTTCGGCCGCAGGTGCTGGTGACCCAGCACGGGGCCGATACGCACTTCGAGGACCCGCTCGCTCATCTCGCTGTCTCGCTGGACGCTCAGCGGGCCGTGCAGGTCGCCTGCCATGAGCTGGCGCACGAGTACGCCGAGGGGCGGTGGGTCGCTCTCGGTGGGGGCGGGTACGCCGTGGTGGATGTCGTGCCCCGGTCCTGGACGCATCTTGTCGCCATCGCGGCGGGGCGGGAGATCGCGCCGGAGACGGTGATTCCCGAGAGCTGGCGGCAGGAGGTCTTCGCTCGTACGCGGCAGTTGGGGCCGGTGCGGATGACTGATGGGCGGTGGCCCGTGCAGTGGCAGGACTGGGAGGCGGGGTACGACCCGGCGGATCGGCTGGACCAGGCCGTGCTTGCTGCGCGTAAGGCCGCGTATCCCCTCCGGGGGTTGCTGGCTTAGGGCTGGGGTGGGTTTCTTCGCCCCCGCCGCCCCTACCCTCCCCCACTCTCGGCTGCGCTCGAGCGGGGGGACCCCCATCATCCTCTGGGGGCTGCGCCCCCAGACCCCCCTTTCGGCCTGGACGGCCTCGTCCTCAAACGCCGGACGGGCTGAGTGGGGGGCTGGCCTCATTACGCCAACCGTGGGGGGTTTTCCCTGTTTTGGAGGTCGGGGTGTCGTGGGTGCGGCAGCATCGGGGCGTGTTGAGTACCGGAGCGTTGCGGGCGCATCTGCTGGCGGCGAGGCTGGCCGGGACTGTGGCCACCTCGCGGGAGGAGAGCCTCAGGAGTTACCGGCTGTTCGCGGCGCGGGATCCCCGGGTGATGATCGGGCTTGATCCCGAATGGACGTGGGAACAACCGGATTTGATCGCTTTGATGGCGGACAAGTGTGGAGTTTCATCCGATCCGCGGCATACGTCGGGGCCCGACGTGATCGATCCGGAGCGCACGCTGGCGGCGCTCGACGCCTTCGCGGAGCGGCTTGCGGAAGCCGCGCGGAATCGTTTCCCGGTGCTCCTCGGTACTGGACATCCGCATCGGCTGATCGGTTTCTACGCCGCTCTCGCGGACGCTCTGTCGGCGGCGGGGTGTACCGTCCTCACCCCTGCGCATGGTGACTCTGTCGACATAACGACCCGGTTCGGTCTACGCACGTACAACCTCGACTACGTACGAGGAGTCGCGCTGGTGCGGGAACCCGGGGCGTGGGCCGCCGGTCGTGAGACCGGCGCGCACACGCACTCCCCCCTCCCGGTTCGTACCGCTCTGGCCGCCGCGGCGGAGGCCGGCGGACCCCTCCCGGAGCTCGTGGTGGGAGACCACGGGTGGGTCTGCGGGGCAGGTCAACTGGGGTTCGAGGCCATCGGTCTCGGTGACACGGACGATCCCGCGCTGTTCGTCGGAGAGGCGGAGGGGCGGGTGTCCGTCGTCGTTCCACTTGATGACGCTGTGCGGTCTGATTACTACCGACCGCTTACTCGCTATGTACTCAATCGAGCGTGTCTGTCACAGTAGGCCGCCGATGGCCCCTCCTCTTCCCCACTCGCATCACCCGCCCCTACTCTGGGGAGTGAGCACGCAACGACGAAGTGTCACCGGAAGGGGAAGCCGGGGACCGTCGAGTGCGGAAGGTTCAGGTGTGTCATGGCTGCTGGCGAGAGGCCTCTGAACGAGGTTCAGTTCCTTACCGTGGCGGAAGTCGCCTCGGTGATGCGAGTGTCGAAGATGACCGTGTACCGCTTGGTGCACAGTGGTCATCTGCCCGCGATCCGGGTGGGGAGGTCATTCCGCGTCCCGGAGCAAGCGGTTCACGAGTACCTTCGCGAGTCCTACGTGGGGGTGGAGACGGCCTGACGGTGGTCCCGGGTGAAGGCCCGGGCGGCCTCCGGGTCGTCACGGGAATTCACCCGGGTCCCCTCGATTACGAGCTCAGCGCTCGGGCGGGTAGGCTGGCCCCTCATAGGTCGTGTGGGCCCATGCAGCCCAGCACCGAGTTAAGAGAAGTGAGCGAGGGTAGTCGTGGGCTCTGTTATCAAGAAGCGGCGCAAGCGGATGGCGAAGAAGAAGCACCGCAAGCTGCTTAAGCGCACTCGCGTTCAGCGTCGCAACAAGAAGTAGTCGCGACAGCCGTAGTCGGCCGGTCGCATCAGGCAGTAGGCGACGCTGCGTGACAGTGCGCTCTGTGGCCCCTCACCGATCCGGTGGGGGGCCACAGCTGTTCCCAGGCATGGTCCGGTCTTCAACCATGCTGACCTGGGGTTTTGTTCCAGCCAGATTTTCCTGTGCGTACGATCACCTCGCGAATGGCGTGGTCTGCTCGTATGCCTGGAGATGCCGTCACTTCATGCATCGGGCGGTCATCACAGCGCAACAACAACCCGCTAACGTGGCGGCCACGGGGAACACGGCAGAGTACGAGCAAGGTGACGTCGACGGCTGGAAGGAAGGCGCTGATCTTGGGGAAGGTCGTGCTCGTGACCGGAGTGGCCCGACAGCTTGGGGGCCGGTTCGTACGACGGATCCTGCGTGACCCCGAAGTGGACCGGGTGGTCGCCGTGGACGCGGTGCCTCCCGAGCACCACCTGGGCGGGGCGGACTTCGTACGCGCCGACATAAGGCAGCCCACCATCGCCAGGGTGCTGGCCGAGCACTCCGTGGACACGGTCGTACACATGGACGTGACGGGCACTCCGCTGGGCAGCGGCAGCCGGACGACGGTCAAGGAGACCAACGTCATCGGCACCATGCAGCTCCTCGGCGCCTGCCAGAAGTCCCCGACGGTCAAGCGGCTGGTCGTGAAGTCCAGTACGAACGTGTACGGGTCGGCGCCGCGCGATCCGGCCGTCTTCACCGAGACCACACCGCCCAAGTCCCTGCCCAGCGGCGGCTTCGCGAAGGACACGGTGGAGGTCGAGGGGTACGTACGCGGATTCGCGCGGCGGCGCCCCGATGTGGCCGTGTGCGTGCTGCGGCTGGCCAACATCCTGGGGCCGAGCGCGGACTCGCCGCTCGCCTCGTACTTCTCGCTGCCGGTGCTGCCCACCGTGCTCGGCTACGACCCGCGGCTGCAGTTCGTGCACGAGGACGACGTGATCGAGGTGCTGCGGCTCGCCTCGCACGAGCCGGACCGGGGCACGCTCAACAGCGGTACGTTCAACATCGCCGGCGACGGTGTCCTGCTGCTCTCGCAGTGCGCGCGGCGCCTGGGCCGGCCCACCGTCCCGGTGCTGATGCCCGCGGTGACCTGGGTGGGCTCGGCACTGCGTACGCTGGGCATGACGGACTTCTCACCCGAGCAGCTGCGGCTGCTCACCCATGGCAGGGTCGTGGCGACTCACCAGATGCGCGAGACGCTGGGATACAAGCCGAAGTACTCGACCGCGGAGACCTTCGCGGACTTCGCGCGCAGCCGGGGTCCCGGACTCCTGCCCCCGGAGGCCCTCGCGGGGGCCGTCGACCGGATCGCCGCACTGCCCGTCCTGGGCGGTGGCCACCCCCCGACGCAGAGCGCCAACTGAGGAGCGCATCAACGATGGCGGACGCCAAGGTCATTCCGTTCGACGACGACCGGTCTCGTGGGAGCGCCGTTCAGCGGCCGCCGCGGCGCCGGAGCGCCGGGAGCAGGCGCAAGGGCGACCCCACGGTGGTCCGTGAGGTCCAGCACCTGCCCGGACGAACGATTCAGCAGGATGATGTTCCGGTGACGCGTGAGGAGCCGGGAGCCCCGGTGAAGCCGGAGCCGGAAGAGCAGAGCGGTGGCAGTGGCTGGGACCGGCGGATCGCCGGTGGCCTGGCCTTTCTGCGGCGGCGGCTGACCGGTGAGTACGAGGTCGACGACTTCGGTTACGACCAGGACCTCACCGACCAGGTGCTGATGTCCATGCTGCGGCCCTTCTACGAGAAGTACTTCCGCGTAGAGGTGAAGGGCATCGAGAACATCCCGTCGGACGGCGGGGCGCTGATCGTCGCCAACCACTCCGGGACGCTGCCGCTGGACGGCCTGATGATGCAGGTCGCGGTGCACGACAACCATCCCGCCGGCCGTCACCTGCGGCTGCTCGCGGCCGACCTGGTCTTCATGCTGCCGGTGGTCAACGAGCTGGCCCGCAAGGCCGGTCACACCCTCGCCTGCGCCGAGGACGCCGAGCGGCTCCTGCAGCGTGGCGAGCTGGTCGGCGTGATGCCGGAGGGCTTCAAGGGCGTCGGCAAGCCGTTCAGTGATCGCTACAAGCTTCAGCGCTTCGGCCGCGGCGGCTTCGTGTCCACGGCTCTGCGGCAGGGCACCCCGATCATTCCCTGCTCGATCGTCGGGGCGGAGGAGATCTACCCGATGATCGGCAACGCGAAGACCCTCGCTCGTCTGCTGGGCTTCCCGTACTTCCCGATCACGCCCACTTTCCCGTGGCTCGGTCCGCTGGGCGCGGTGCCGCTGCCGACGAAGTGGACGATCCAGTTCGGCGAGCCGATCCTCACGGACGGCTATCCGCCGGAGGCCGCCGAGGATCCGATGCTGATGTTCAACCTCACGGACCAGGTGAGAGAACAGATCCAGCACACGTTGTACAAGCTGCTGGTGCAGCGGCGGTCGGTCTTCTTCTGAGCGGCTCGGCCTTCTTCCGAGGCGTGCGGATACGTCGGTGGGGGCGCCCTGTCCAGATAGGGCGCCCCCACCGACGTATCCGAAGGAGCTAGTTCGCGTCCTCGCCGTCGATTCCCAGGCCCGGTAGCAGGCCGGGGAGGAGTGGCGGCAGGGTGACGTCCGGCTCGGCCGGCGGGCTGTCCTTGCCGGACGGGGTGGGGCTGGTGTCGTCGTCGGGCGGCTCCAGGAGGCCGCCCGTGTTGCCGCCGAGCAGACCGTCGTCCTCGGTCTTCGAGGTGGACGGTTTGGGATTGCCGCTGCCCGCACCAGGCCCGTCGGAGGAGTCGCCGCCGGCGCTGGGGGCGGCCGGGCGGTCCGCACCGGAGGAGGCGCCGGGGGAGTCGGAGCCGGGGCTCCGGTGCCGGCCCGTGCCCTCGGGGGCGGGCGGTTGCGGCAGCAGGGACCGCAGCGGCTCGACCTCTTCGTCTATGGCGTCGAACACCGAGCTGACCTGGCGGCTGACGTCGCCGAGCTGGACGGGCAGCCGGTCGCGCAGGGCGCCCCAGGCGTCGCGGTGCGACTGGGAGAAGGCGGAGAGGGCCTGGATGGGGCCCAGGGAGTCCGGGTTCCGCTCGTACGCCTCGTGCAGCAGGCGGTGGCCCTCGGAGGCGTCGTGCTGCATGCCGGACAGGGCACGCCGGATCTCGCCCAGGGACTCGTGGTCGAGGGGGCCGGAGCGGCCGCGCTCCATCAGCCGGCGTGCCTCGCTCAGCCGGGTGGAGGCCTGGTCGAGGTAGAGCCGGCCGCGGTCGCCGCTGTCGTCGGCCATGCCCAGCTTGAAGTCCTCCATGCCGCGCTTGAGCCCGTAGAGCGAGTCACCGGGCAGGGCGTCGGAACTGGCAGCGGCGACGCCGCTGAAGGCTCCGGCGGCCACACCGACGGTGAGTCCGCCCGCGGCGAGCCCCTTCGACAGCCTCGAACGCGGTCGCAACTTCCCCAGCCCGGTCGCCCGGTGCGTGCCTCTGCTCCGGTGGGACCGCTGCTCGGGCACCGAAGGGTCCGCCGCCTCGCCACCCGCGGCCGTGCCCTCCATGAGCATGGCCTCCATCGCGGCCACCAGCTGCGCGCGCTGGACGACCTTGACCTCGGGGTCCAGCACCGGTTTGGGCAGCTCGCCGAGACCGGTCGCCAGGGACAGCATCCGGCCCTGGTCGGACTGGTCCACGGCGGCCGGAGCGGGTCCTTCGGACTGCTCGGCCGCCGTGCCCCGGTCGGACTGCTCCTCCAGGGCCTGGGCGAAGGCGTTCGCCCGCCGGTGCGCCGATACGTTCGCGATCACTGGCGGCACCTCCTCTCGTCATGACGGTCGACTCCCCAGGGGGTCCTGAGGGTTGCACGCCCTGACCACATCCACACGATCGAGTGATCGGGGAGGGTCAGGGTGTGACCACAGGGAGCCTGTATCCCGCACAACGAGCGGCTCGGCACTTGGGTTACGGACGACGGATGATCGGACCGCGAAGTCAACGGACTTTCACGGACAGTGAGTTGGGCATCGCTGAGCGTACGCGGTCATACGAAGCCGTACCGGGGTCGGGCCGGTCGGGTACGGGGTCTCAGCGGGCGTCTTCCGGAAGGAGCCGGGCCAGGGTGCGCACCGCCCGGTACTGGAGGGTCTTGATCGCGCCCTCGTTCTTGCCCATGACACGGGCGGTCTCGGCGACCGAGAGGCCCTGGAGGAAGCGCAGGGTCACGCACTCCTGCTGCTGCGGGTTGAGGCGGCGTACGGCGTCCAGAAGCGCCGCGTTCGAGAGGGACTCCAGGACGGAGTCCTCGGGGGAGCGCGCGACCTCGTTGGCGTCGAGCATCTCGCCCGTGGTCACTTCGAGCCGGAAGCGGCTCGACTTGAAGTGGTCCGCCACGAGGTTGCGGGCGATGGTGACCAGCCAGGCGCCGAAGTCACGGCCCTGCCAGGTGAACGTCCCGATGCGGCGCAGGGCGCGCAGGAACGTCTCGCTCGTGAGGTCTTCCGCGGTCGCCTTTCCGCCGACGCGGTAGTAGATGTAGCGGTACACGGTGTCGCTGTACTGGTCGTAGAGCCGGCCGAAGGCCTCGGCCTCACCGGCCTGTGCGCGCTCCACGAGGTCCATCATCCGGGCGCTGTCACTGTCTGCGGCCGGGCGGCGTGCGGTTGTGGTGGCCGGCGCGCTCGAACGTCCTCGTCTGCCGACCGCCGCGCTGCCGTCCGCCAGTGCGTAGCACGGGCCGACGGGCGCGGTGGAGACAGCGAGGGCGGGGACGGCGTACGCGGTGGGGACGAAGCCGCGCAAGCGGTCGATGACCGTTGCGCGCAGCGTAGCCAGGCCCGAGGCGTCAACCCCGACGTGTGGGTACACGGGACTCCCAGAGGCAGAGCTTCCATCACGTGAAGTACCGGACCGTTCACCCGTCGTAGCGAAGAGTGGGGTCCGTCATGCGTCTGAGGAGAATAACGCTTCGTACAGGCAGTGCTACACCCAGTTGCTCAAATCATCGATTACGTCGCTTCCGCACCACATTGACGCCTGATCAAGTGCCAGACGGTGACCGGTTATTGATCGAATCGGTTTGTGTTCCGTCTGGGTGCGGAGCGTGTTGTGGCCGTGTGCCGTTAACGGGAGTGGTGGGGGCGCTGGGCGGGTAGAACAGCCCGATTGCCTAGCGGCGGCGGCGGTGCAGGGCGATCGCCGCCGCCGTGCCGCCGGCCACCGCGCCGACGCCGGCCGCCGCGGGGATGCCGACCTTCGCCGCCTTGCGGCCCGTCCGGTAGTCGCGCAGCCGCCAGTCGAGCGTGCGGGCGTGCTTGCGGAGCTTGGCGTCCGGGTTGATGGCGTACGGGTGTCCGACGAGCGAGAGCATCGGGATGTCGTTGTGGGAGTCGCTGTACGCGGCGCAGCGGCCGAGGTCCAGGCCCTCCGCCGCGGCCAGGGCGCGGACCGCCTCGGCCTTCGCGGGGCCGTGCAGGGGTTCGCCGACGAGCTTGCCGGTGTACACGCCGTCGACCGACTCGGCGACCGTGCCCAGGGCGCCGGTCAGGCCGAGGCGGCGGGCGATCACCGTGGCGATCTCGACCGGGGCGGCCGTGACGAGCCACACCTTCTGGCCGGCGTCGAGGTGGGCCTCGGCCAGCGCGCGGGTGCCGGGCCAGATGCGCTCGGCCATGTACTCGTCGTAGATCTCCTCGCCGATCGACATCAGCTCGGAGACGCGGTGGCCCTTCACGATGGACAGCGCGGAGTCGCGGGCGTCCTGCATGTGCTCGGGGTCCTCGACCCCGGCCAGCCGGAACCAGGCCTGCTGCCAGGCGAACCGGTAGAGGTCGCGGGACTCGAAGAACTTGCGCTTGTAGAGGCCGCGGCCGAAGTGGAACAGCGCGGCGCCCTGCATCACGGTGTTGTCGAGGTCGAAGAACGCGGCGGCCTTGTGGTCGCCGACCACGGGGAAGTCGGGTTCGGTGCCTTTGGGCGCGGCTTCCTGCGCAAGCTCCTCCAGCTCCTGGGAGGACTTGCGCGCTGCCTCCGCCGAGGCCTCGCCTGCCAACACGCTCCGCGCCGTGGCGGAGCGCCTACGGGGGGTGAGCCATCCGAGAGCGGCCATGGCGTGAGCATAGCCAGTTTGTTCGGAGCTTCCGGAGTCGGGAGGTTTGGAGGCTGTGAACTCTCCGTGGCCGTGTCGTTAAAGAACTCATGTCGGCGGAGCGTTCCGCGGGTCGAGCTGCACATGTCACAGCCCCGGGGGGGGGGGGGGGGGGGGGGGCCCGGGGGGGGGGGGGGGGCGGGGGTAAGCACAGGAAAACAGACACCAAAACAGAAAAAACATATTGGGCGT
>NZ_JBFAHW010000201.1:0-11174 GCF_040654355.1 Streptomyces sp. NPDC050704
GTCCGCGGAGCGTCTCTGAATGGCTTAGTGATCCCCAGTGTTGCTCAGAGATGTAAGCCAATCGCCTTCGTGCCCTGGTGCCGATGGACGAGTCCGCCGGCCCGCGTGGCACGTCCCTCCGGACGCTGGCCGGTCAGGCACACGGGTCCTGACCGGGGAGGGTGCCCGACGTCGCCTGGGCGCCGGGCGTGCGCGTCACACTCTGCCACGGGATCACTACGGTTGGCTAATCCGACTGGTGAGCCTGTTCAGGCGGGCCCTGCGTGGTGACCGGCGGTGACCGCAGGTGTGTCCTCCAGCGGGAAGTGGCATGCCGCGGTGTGGAGCGGCGCGTCGAGCGGCGCTGCGGGGGCGGTTTCGGCGCACACGTCCTCCGCACGCCAGCACCGGGTCCTGAACCGGCACCCGGACGGCGGGTCGGCGGGGGAGGGGATCTCACCGGTGAGCAGGATGCGCTCCCGCTTCGCCCGGCCCCCGGCGGCCAGCGACGGGGCCGCCGACAGGAGCGCCGCCGTATAGGGGTGACGCGGCCGTTCGAAGAGCTCCTCCGCCGGGCCCGTCTCCGCGATCCGGCCCAGGTACATCACGGCGACGCGGTCGGCGACATGCCGTACCACGGACAGGTCGTGCGAGATGAACACGTAGGACAGGCCCAGCTCGTCCCGCAGATCGCACAGCAGGTTGAGCACCTGCGCCTGCACCGATAGGTCCAGCGCGGAGACGGGTTCGTCGCAGACGATGACCTCGGGCTCCAGCGCCAGGGCGCGGGCGATCCCGATGCGTTGCCGCTGCCCTCCGGAGAACTCCTGCGGGTAGCGGCGCGCGTCGGAGGCGCGCAGCCCGACCATCTCCAGCAGCTCGCCCACCCGCGCCGCACGTTTCGAGGCGGGTACGAGGTCGCGGTGGGTGAGCCAGGGCTCGCTGATCAGATCCCCCGCGGACAGCCGGGGGTTGAGCGAGCCGAACGGGTCCTGGAAGACCATCTGCACCTTGCGGCGCCAGGCGAGCAGCTTCGCGCCCGACAGCGAGAACGGGTCCACGCCGTCGAACCGTACGGTGCCCTTGTCGGGCCGCTCCAGCATCAGCAGCACCCTGGCGAGGGTGGATTTGCCGCAGCCGGACTCGCCGACCAGGCCGAGGGTCTCCCCGCGCCGCAGGCTCAGATCCACGCCGTCGAGCGCGTGCAGCCTGGTGCTGCCCTTCGCGGTGCGCGGCACCGCGAAACTCTTGGCCAGACCGGTGGCCTCCAGCAGCTTCGTCCCGTTCGTCCCTGACTCAGGCATCGGCCAGTTCCTTCCCGAAGTGGCAGGCGGCCGCGCGGCCCGCGCCGGTTTCGATCAGCTCCGGCCGGTGTGTGGCGCACACTTCACGGGCCATCGGACAGCGCGTACGGAAGGCGCAGCCGGAGGGCACGGAGCGCGGGTCGGGCGGGCCGCCGGGGATGGAACTCAGCCGGGAGCCCTTGTGCTGCTCGGCCGGTACCGACTCCAACAGCCCCCGGGTGTACGGGTGGTTGGGCTTGCCGAACACTTCGGCCACCGGCCCGGTCTCCACGACCGTACCCGCGTACATGACGGCGACCCGGTCCGCGTGCTCGGCGACGAGCCCGAGGTCGTGGGTGATGAGGACGAGCGCCATCTGCTGCTCGCTCCGCAGTTCCGCGAGGAGGTCCATGATCTGGGCCTGCACGGTGACGTCGAGAGCTGTGGTGGGTTCGTCGGCGAGCAGCACCTTCGGTTGCAGCGCGACCGCCATCGCGATCAGCAGGCGCTGGCGCATGCCTCCGGAGAACTGGTGCGGGTAGGCGTTGACGCGTGATCCCGCCTCCGGGATGCCGACCCGCTCCATCAGCTCAACCGCCTTGGCCTTCGCGGCGCGCCGGGACATCTTCTGGTGGATGCGGAACGGTTCCGCGAGCTGCGCCCCGACCGTGTGGACGGGGTTGAGCGCGCTGAGTGCGTCCTGGAAGACGATGGCCAGGCCGGGGCCGGCGAGCCGGCGCCTGGCCCGTGCGCCGAGCCGGAGCAGGTCCTCGCCGTCCAACCGGGCCTCTCCGCCCGCCACTTGGGCGGCGGGATCGAGCAGTCCTGCGATGGCATGGGCGGTCATGCTCTTGCCGCATCCGGATTCGCCCAGCAGGGCCAGCGTCTCGCCCGAGCGCACGGCGAAGCTCACGCCGCGTACGACGGGAACGGAACCGGTGGGGGTGCGTATGTCGACCGACAGGCCGTCCACGGAGAGGGTGTCGGCCTGCTTCGGCGCCGACGCCGCGGCCGGGACGGATACGGGTCCGGTCTTCACCGGGGTCGGGGCGGGTGCCGTCGTCTCCGGTGCGGTTGGGGCGGGTTCGATGGTCGTCTCTGGTGAGGCTGAGGTCGCGGATGCTGCGGCAGGTTCGGTCGTTGTCTCCGGTGCGGCCGGTACGGCTTCGATCGTTGTTTCCGGTGCGGCCGCCGAGGGCGTCGCGGGCTCGGTCTCCGTCCCCGGCACGGTCGGTACGGGCTCGGTTCCCGCCACGGCCGCGGTCGGCTCGACCGTCGGACCCTGAGGGGCTGCCGCGGTGTCGGTTGCCGGTCGAGGGCGCCGCGAGGGCCGGCCGCCGCGTCGTAGCCCGTGGCGCCATCGCTGCCCCGGGTCGGTCGAGAGCCGGGCCCAGGCGGCCAGGATGGTCGCCGACACGGTCGTGATGACGATGGCGAGCCCGGGGAAGAACGCGATCCACCAGGCGCTCTGCAGTTGCTGCCGTCCCTGCGCCACCATCAGGCCCCAGCTCAGGTCCGGCGGCTGGATCCCGATGCCCAGGAAGCTCAGCGACGACTCGGTCAGCATCACGAAGCAGAAGTCCAGCGCGGCGACGGTGAGCAGGGTGGGCAGCACCGTGGGAGCGACATGACGTCGGATGGTCGCCCAGCTGCTGGTGCCGAAGGTGCGTGCGGCGTCCATGAACAGCCGGCTCCGCAGCTCGGCGGACTCGGCCCGCGCCGTGCGCAGGTACACCGGGATCCGGGCGACGGCCAGGACCAGCACGATGTTCGCGGCGCTCGGCGAGAAGACGTACAGCACGACCACGGCGAGCAGGAGGGAAGGGAAGCTGAGGATGACATCGGCGATGCGCAGGGACACGTTCTCGCGCCAACCGCCGTGGTAGCCCGCCCACATGCCCCAGACCGAGCCGACGGCCAGTGAGCACAGCACGGCGGGCACCGCCACGGACAGGGTGGTGCCGGCCGCGGCTATCAGCCGGGCGGCGACGGGGCGGCCCAGGGAGTCGCTGCCGAGTACGAAGGCCCAGCCGTGGTCCAGACTGAACGGCGCCCGGTTGGGATCGCGCAGGTTCTGACGCGTGGCCAGGTCCCCGATGAGCAGCGGGCCCAGCACGGCGCACACCCCGACGAGGACCAGGACCAAGGCCGCCGCGAAGGCGAACCGGTCCTGGAGGAGCAGAGCGAGCATCCTCTGCCGCGCCGACACCCGGTCGGGCCCGGGACGCCGGCCGGCGTCCTCGGCACTGCCCTTGTTGCTGTCGTTCTCCTCGGTGTCCGCGTTCTTCTGGGCGTCGTTCTTCCGGATGTTCTTCTGGAGCATGTCTCTTCCTTGACTCACGCCGCCGCCAGCTGCCGCACACGCGGGTCGAGGAGCGCGTGACAGATGTCCACCAGGATGTTGAGCGCGAAGATCACCAGGGCGGTCAGTAGTACGGCGGCCTGCAGTACCGCGAAATCACGCTGGAGAACCGAGTCGATCATGAGTTTGCCGATGCCGGGCCAGCCGAAGATGGTCTCGACGACGACGGCCCCGTTGACCAGCCCGACGGCGAGGTCACCCGCGACGGTGAGGGCCGGCGCGGCGGCGTTGCGCAGGGCGTGCCCGAAGACCACGCGCGACTCGCGGGCGCCCTTGCTGCGCGCCACCTTGACGTACGGGGCGGAGAGCGCGGAGACCATGGCGCCGCGCACCACTTGGACCAGCACCCCGAACGGACGGATGAGCAGGGTGACCACGGGCAGGACCCAGGCCGCCGCGCCGTTCGTACCGGAGGTGGGAAGCCAGCCCAGCGTCACCGCGAAGACCAGCACACCCATGATGGCGAGCCAGAAGTCGGGGACGCTGGCGGCCGTCGAGGACAGGAAGCTCGCGACCCGGTCGGTCGCCGAGTTGGGGCGGTACGCCGCCAGGCTGCCGATCAGCACGGCACCCAGCACGGCGAGCAGCATCGTCCACCCGGCCAGCTGGAGGGTGGCGGGGAAGGCCCGCAGCACCGACTCGCTCGCCGACTGGGCGGTGCGCAGCGACTCGCCGAAGTCGAGGTGGGCGACCTGGACCAGATAGTCACCGAACTGGGTGATCAGCGGCTGGTCGAAGCCGTTCTGGGCGGAGAACTCGGCTCTCATCTCGGGCGTCGCGCTCAGCGGAAGGTACAGGTTGGCGGGGTCGCCGGTGAGGCGGGCCAGGAAGAACACCCCGAGGACCACGACCAGCAGGGGTATGACGCTGGAAACCGCTCGGCGGCGCAGCATGGTGAACATCGGTCAGCTCCTCCCTCAGTCCGTGCGGTGCATGTCGGAGAGCCGCATCTCGTCGTTGGTGGCCGAGTTGGGCCGGTAACGGACGTTCGAGGAGAGCGCCAGGATGCCGGTCATATTGGCCATGACGGCATCCCGTACGACCTCGTCGTTCTGGTGGGCGAAGGCGTCCGCGAACGCCTTCTGCCGCTCGTCGCCCGAGGCGAGCTGCGCCTTTGTCGTCAGCGCGTCGAGTTCGGCGGTGCCGTAGCTGCTCTGCGCGCCCTTGCTGCCGTAGATCTGTCCCATCGTGAACGCGGCGTCTCCCGCCTGGTTGCCGTGCTGTGCCTGGAGGAGGGTGGGGCCGATGTTCCTGGGGAAGGGCCGCAGCAGGTACTCCAGCCAGGCGTTGACGTCCAGCATCTTGATCTTGACGTTCAGTCCGGCCTTGAGGAGGCCGTCCTGCACCACCTCCATCGCCTCGGCGGCCTTCGGGTAGATGCCGTTGCGGCCGATGATGGTGATGGTGGTGTCGGTCGGGACTCCGTCGGCACGGGCCTCGGCCACGAGTCGCTCGGCGCGCTTCGGGTCGTACGGCCACGGCTGGACCCGCGGGTTGTACCCGGTGACGCCCTTCGACACGAGCTGGCCGCTCGGCTTGCCCGAGAAGACCGCCGTGACCAGTCCCTCCCGGTCGATGGCGTAGTTGATGGCCCGGCGGATCCGGACGTCGTCCAGTGGCGCCTTCGTGGCGTCCAACCGGAGGTACGAGACCTCGTTGGTGGCGAACTCGACCGCCCGGTCGCCCGCCCCGTCCTCGGGAGCGAGACCGATCGCGACGTCCGCCTCGTTGTTGGTGACCATGGCCGCGCGGACGCTGCCCTCCGCCCGCCAGACGTACTTGGCCGCCGCGTATTCCGGGGCCTTGCCCCAGTACCCGGGGAAGCGCTTCAGGCGCAGAAAGCGGCCCTGGCTCCACTCGTCGATCCGGTAGGGCCCCGTACCGACCGGCTTGCGCACCCGGGTGTCGAGGTCGGTGGTCGTCGGCACGATCTCGACGAAGGACAGCCGCAGGGGGAGGATCGGGTCCGGCTCCGCCGTGGTGACCTCGAGTGTGGTGTCGTCGACCGGCGTGGCGGTGACCTCGCTGTCCGCGAAGATGTATCCGTCGACGTTGCAGTTGAGCTTCGAGTCCGTGGCGCGCTTGATCGAGAAGGCGGCGGCCGCGGCCGTGAACGCGGAGTCGTCATGGAACCTGACCCCCTCGCGCAGGCTGAAGGTCCATGAGGTGGGGGAGTTGCGCGTCCACTTGGTGGCCAGCGCCTGTTCCAGCCGTCCGGTGGTCGGATCGCGCTCGGTCAGCGCCTCCGTGATGTTGGCGCGCGTCACCCGGCCCGTCGCGGTGAGCGAGGCGTCACACGGCTCAAGGGTCGGTGGTTCCTCGGGCAGAACGACGCGCAGGGTGTCCGGCCCTTCCCCGATCGGGTCCCCGCCGGCGACCGAGCATCCGGAGACGGCGAGCAGCACGCCAACGGCTGTGAGCGCGCCCGCCGTTCGCCCCCGGCGAAGACGGGTGGTCGAACGCGTGCGCACTGAGCCTGGACCGATCACTGTTCCTCCGCGCTGTTCCGACCCTGTTGGTAAGGCAGACCTGCCGCCGAACGCACCAGGGCCAACGTCCACATGCGAAAATGTTGTTTAGATATGTGGACGCTCATTATTGAGTCGTCATCGCCGAAGGCGTCAAGAGGTATGCAGCGAGAACCCAAACTCCGTGCGTGTGGAGGTCTTTGGGTGTTCGTGTACGTGAACGCGTGACCCGCCGTCACCCACCCACCGCCGACAGGTTCGACGCTCTCGGGATTCCGCGCCTGCCGTGATTGCGATCTTTGTCTGCTTAGCATCCATAAGTTCGCTTCATGTGTCTTTGGCGAGAGAAGGCCCCATGGCCCGCACCGGCCGACGTCGTGGATCGCTGCTGCGGTACGCCTCTTCACGACACGACCCCGAACTGCTCGCCGCCGCACGGCACTTCGGACGCCGCCGCTTCTTCACCGTCACCGCGGCGGTCGCCGCCCTCGCCTTCACCACCAACCTGCCGGCCCGGGGCGCGACAGGCTCCGCCGAGCTCGACGCGGCGAGGATCGCCACCGATCCGTTCACGCTCGGCATCGCCTCCGGAGACCCGCTGCCCGGCTCCGTACTCCTGTGGACCCGGCTCGCGCCCGCCCCGTACGAGCCGGACGGCGGTCTGCCCCAGCAGTACGTCGTCGTCGAGTGGGAGGTGGCCGGGGACGAGCTCTTCAGCCTGATCGTCCGCAGCGGCACGGCCGTCGCCCATCCCGAGTACCACCACTCCGTGCACGTCGACGTCGACGGCCTCGAACCCGGCCGCGTCTACTACTACCGCTTCAGGACCGGAGCCTGGATCAGCGAGACGGGTCGTACGCGCACGGCGCCCGCCACCACCACCGCGGCCGCGACGCTCTCCTACGCCGCCGTCGCCTGCCAGGCGTACCACGACGGGTACTTCACGGTGCACCGCCATCTCGCCCAGGACGACGTCGACGTGGTCCTCCATCTCGGCGACTACCTGTACGAGTACGCCGTGAACTCCGCGGGCGGCTCACGCGGCTCCACCGACCGGCAGGTGCCCGACTTCTTCAACCGCGAGGCCGTGACCTTGGAGGACTACCGGCTGCGCTACGCCCTCTACAAAAGCGATCCGGATCTGCGGGCGGTCCACGCGGCCCACCCCTTCGTCGTCACATGGGACGACCACGAGACCCAGAACAACTACGCGGGCGCCGTCGGCGCGGACAACGACCCGCCGGAGATGCTGCTGCTGCGTCGCGC
Source organism: Streptomyces sp. NPDC050704 (assembly GCF_040654355.1). Lineage (NCBI taxonomy): Bacteria > Bacillati > Actinomycetota > Actinomycetes > Kitasatosporales > Streptomycetaceae > Streptomyces > Streptomyces sp. NPDC050704. The sequence goes on from NZ_JBFAHW010000201.1 coordinate 7,359, forward strand.
CGCCGCCTACCGGGCGCACTGGGAGAACCAGCCGCTGCGCGACGCACAGCTCCCCAACGGGCCGGACATGCGGCTCTACCGTCGGCTCCAGTGGGGGACCCTCGCCCAGTTCGACGTCCTCGACACCCGCCAGTACCGCTCCGACCAGGCATACGGGGACACCAAACACATCCCCGGCCCCGAGTCGGACGACCCGGCGCGCACCATCACGGGGGCGGCGCAGGAAAGCTGGCTGATCGACGGCTGGCGTGCCTCGGGGGCCCTGTGGAACGTGATGCCGCAACAGGTCTGCTTCTCGCAGCGCAGACTCGACCTCAACCCGGAGGCGAGGATGTCGATGGACGCCTGGGACGGCTACCGGGCCTCGCGTCGGCGGATCCTCGACGGCGCGAAGTCGGCCGGGGTCGAGAACCTGGTGGTGATGACCGGGGACGTGCACGTCGGGTACGCCTTCGATATCAAGGACGACTTCGACGATCCGGCGTCCAGGACGCTGGGCACGGAGCTTGTCGCCACGTCCGTCGCGAGCGGCCGGGACGGCGCCGAGAAGCCCCCCACCTGGGACACCTACCTCAGGGCCAATCCACATCTGAAGTTCTACAACGGGCTGCGCGGCTACGTGAAGGTCACGCTGGACCGCCAGACGGCTCGGGCCGACTTCCGGACCGTCTCCGCGGTGACGACGCCGGGCGCGCCGATCACGACGACCGCGTCCTTCCTTACCGAGGCGGGCAACCCGGGTCTCGAACCCGTGTGAGGGTGCCATTCTCCCTGCCGGGCCCCTGACCCATCCAGCCGAGGCTTTCGCCCTGCGTCACACGTGTGCCGCTTCCCGAATGGCGGGGTTCGGGTCTGGCGCTTAGAAAGATGTCCACATCCCGTCTCGTCCCGCACGTCAGGGCCGCGACAGCGTCTGCCCCCTTCGTATGGAGCCGAGTATGACCACCCGATTCCCGGTAGATCCCGACCGAACCGATATACCTCCCGAGACCCTGGTCGACGTACCCGTGTCGTCACCACAGACACCACGCGCCTCCTACTCCCGGCCTCCCTCCACAGTGTCCGTGGCGTCCTTGGCGTCCGCGGCGGCGGAGGACGCGCCGGAGAACGGTGTCGAACGCCGGTATGCGGATCCGGTCGACGGACTGGTGCACGCCGCCGTCGCCGATCGGCCGCTCGACGAGGTCATACAGCTCATCCAGCTGCTGGAGCAGTCACCGGAGTACGCGAAGGCCACGGTCGACGCTCTGCGGGCGGTCGGCACGGACCGGTCCGTGGAGGACGTGACCCGGTTGGTGGCACTGCTGACCCGGCCGCCGCGGAACGCGGACAGCGCGGACGAGGCGATCCGCGCGGCGGCCGAGGGCCGGCCCGTGGAGGACGTGACCCGGCTGATGGGACTGCTGCACCGGCCCCCGATGGAGGCCCACTGCGGGGAGGCCGCGGTGCGGGCGGCCGCCACCAGCCGGCCCGTCGAGGAACTCGTGCAGTTGATCGGCCGCATGGCGCAGGAGCAGGGAGCACGTGCGGAGCGACGGCAGGCGGAGGCGGCGGCGCGGGACATGGCGGCACCGGCCGCCGACGAATCCCACCCGGACTTGTCCCAGGCCGTGCCGTCCGTTGTCCGCCGCCCGGTTCGCGAGCGGCGCGACTGGGCGGCGAAGGGCGCCACTCCACCGGCCTGGCCGCGCTGGATCGCGGCTCTGGCGCTCATCGCGTGCGGCCTCGCACACTTCCCGTCGCACCGCGGCGGCGCGTCGGTCAACGCCTACGGACTCGCCGTCGGCGTGTCGGGGTTGTGCGTCCTCTTGGGTCTGGCCCTCTTCCGCAAGGGCACGCTGCCGGTTCTCGCCGTCGGTGTGGTGGTGCCCGCCGGGCTGGCGGCCGCCCAGCTGCTGGAGGGCCGGGTCCACTCGCCGGGTCTCTCCCTGGTCCTGGACCTCACCGCGGCGCCGCCCTGGGGCGCGGGCCTCGCGGCCGTAATCGCCACACTGGCGGCGTTGACGGCCCTGCTCGGGCTCCTGTCGGCGGGCAGAGCCGGGCGGCGTCCCGAAGTGCGGTCGCTGATCGGCTCGAACCGGGCGGCGGACTGACCGGTTCGGTGGCGGGAGACCGGACGGCCCCGGTGTCCACCGGGCGGCCGGTTCCTTCTCGTCGGGCCTCGGTGCCGGACGCCGATGCCGCACCCCTCGGCTCGTGGACTGCTCCAAGCGGATGTGTTGGCCCGCCCAGTGCTATGGCGAGGTGGGCAGGTGCGGGGAGCGGAGCACGAGCAGGGTGATCTCGCTGGGGGCGAAGACGCGGAACGGCGGGCCCCAGAAACCGGTGCCGCGGCTGGTGTAGAGGAGGGTGCGGGCGCCGTGGCGGCTGAGGCCGGCGACGGCGGGCTGGTCGATGCGGACCAGGTGGTGGAAGGGCCAGATCTGGCCGCCGTGGGTGTGGCCGGAGAGTTGGAGGTCGATGCCCTCGGCTGCCGCCCGGTCGACGAACTTGGGCTGGTGGGCCAGGAGCAGGACGGGCAGGTCGGGGTCGGCGCCGTTCAGGGCTCCGGCGAGGTGGGCGCGGTGGCCTGCCAGGCCGGAGGACTCGGCGGTGACGTCGTCCACGCCGGCGACCACGAGGGTGTCGCCGCCGCGTTCGAGCAGCAGATGGCGGTTGCGCAGCGGCTCCCAGCCCAGCTCGTCCATCAGGTCGACCCAGCCCTGGGCCTCGCTGTAGTACTCGTGGTTGCCGGTGACGTAGACCCGGGCCCGGGTGGCCTGCACGGTGGCGAGTGGGGCGGCCTGGGCGCGGCGGCGTTCGGCCGTGCCGTCCGCGATGTCGCCGGTGTGGCAGACCAGGTCGGCCTCCAGCGTGTTCACCGTCTCGCAGACCCGCGCCGACCAGCGGGCGCGGTCGAGCGGGCCGTAGTGGGTGTCGGTGATGAGGACGACGCGGGTGCCGTCCAACCCGGCACCCAGGCGCGGGAGTTGCACGTCGAGCCGGCGCACCCGTGGCACCCGGCGGGCCTCGGCGTACCCCCAGGCGAGCAGCACGGCGGTTATGCCGAGGACGGCCCAAGTGACGATCCGGGCCCGGTCCTGACCGTCGCCTACGCCGGCCACGGTCAGGGCGAGGCGCAGCAGGACGCCGAGCAGGACGGACCAGGTGAACAGCACCCAGCCGGCGCCCAGCAGGGTGTCGCCGACGATCGCCGCCCGGTCCTGCTGCCGTCGGCCGTGGCCGCGCATCATCGCGAGCGGCATAGCGATCAGACCGAGGACGAACAGGGCGGTGCCGCCTGTCGCCACGGGCAGCGGCCAGTGCTGGCCGGCGTGCAGGAGCACCCAGCAGGGCACGGTCCACAGCAGGACGGGGACGATCAGGGGGAGGTAGCGCATCAGGCGGAGCAGTCGGCTCTGCCGCGGAGCCTGCGCTTCGCTCGCTTCGCTGTCGGCGGGTCGGGTGTTGCTGGTGTCGGTCACGCTTGCTCTCCCTGGCCGGGCTGCCGTCTCGCGCACTGTATCCGGTCGCCCTGGGGCCGACCGGACCGGCGTTCATGGGCACGGTCCCTCGGGGCGAAGGGTTCTCCGCGGGATGGCAGGACTCCGCCGCAGACACCTCCCTTGGCATGAGCCGCGATCAGGGCGCTACTGCCCTGGCCGGTATCGCCGCCAGTGAAGCCTCCTGGCTGGTCCGCGACGACGTGCTGGGTGAGAACTTGCATCGGTTCCCACCGCGGCCATCGACGCGGGCGTGTACGAGCGCATCGCCGCCCATGACCTGTGGCGGGCTCGGCCTAGGACCCGATCATGGACGCCGCGTACCGGCACGGCC
>NZ_JBFAHW010000202.1:0-10582 GCF_040654355.1 Streptomyces sp. NPDC050704
GTTGCAGTAGGTCGCGTCCAAGTAGACGTACAAGTAGACGTAGGGGAAGCGGACGTGATCCAGCGGGCGGGTGCGGAATGCGGTCAGCGGCCCGTCCAGCATCGTGCGGATCCGCGAGACTTCGGACTTGGAGATCCCGCTGTCCCCGCCCAGAGCTCTGACCAGATCATCGACGCTGCGGGTGGAGACGCCGTGCACATATGCCTCCATGATGACCGCGTAGAGAGCCTGGTCGATGCGAATGGGGCTGGGCCCCTGGAGCTTGGGCAAAGTGCAGAGGCCCGGTTGACCGGCACGGCCGTTCGCCCCAGGACGAGGCCGCACCGGGCCCGGGGCTCGGGCCGTGCTCGGGGCTCACCGACGGGACCAGTCGGCGGGCCCCTTCGGGTCGAGCGCGGTCCAACTGGGCTCCGCCTCGGCCGTCGCCGACTCCAAGCAGACCCTGCTGTGCACGTACCTGTCGGCCGTGCTGCTGGTCGGCCTGCTGGCCAACTCCCTGCTCGGCTGGTCCTGGGCGGACCCGATTGCCGCCCTGGTCATCGCCGCCGTGACCGTCAAGGAGGGCCGGGGGGGCATGGCGGGGCGACAGCTGCTGTGCCGTGCCGGCGGGTGCGGTGGCCCCGTGGACGTGGACACCGCACCGTCGGCCGACAAGGAGCCGCACGGCTGCGGCTGCGGGCCCGCCTGCTCCGGCTGCTGACGCGGCACTGACGAGTCGGACTATCTGGCGTACAGCAGTGTGCCGAAGCCGAGTTGGTCGAAGCCGCCGCTGGTCGTCCCGTACGGAGAGTCGCCGCCACCGCCCTCCGGGCGCCCCTTCTCCGCGATGGCCGTGATGTACGGGACGGAGAGGCGCCGCCGACGCGCGTAGTGGTAGTGGAGCATGTCCCACACCGGCCTGGGCTGCCCGCGGCTCGCGGAGGAGATCACGGTCTGCCGCTGGGGCGCGCAGTTCTGGCCGCTGCCCCAGGTGTAGGTGGTGAAGGGCACGTCCTGGCCGAGGTTGTACTTGGCGACGTACTGCGCGGCCTTCATGAACCGGTTGTCGTCATAGCCGTACAGGTCCTCGCCCTGGTGCCAGGCCATCTCGCAGAAGGCGCCCATCAGGCCGATTCCCAGCAGGCTGTGCCCCTGGTCGCGGCCGGACTCCTGCCACTGGGCGAGGCCCTCGCTCTCGTACACGAACGGGACGGCGTGGCGGAGGGAGCCGTTGCCCGCGCCGTTCTTGAAGTAGTCGACGGCCTGGTCGTACTTGGCGTCGTCGTCGCACAGGATCCCGATCGCGAGGATCGAGGCCATGGTGCACAGGTCCCAGTTGGCCCAGTAGTTGGTGATGCAGGCGTCGTTGTGCTCGCGGAGGAACCGGTCGTTGAGGGGGTAGAAGACGTTGAGCATCATCTGCCGGAACCGGGCGAGGTCGAAGCCCGGGGAGCCGCGCATCAGCTCGGCGGCGTTGGCGAACTGGTAGCCGTAGATGCCGGCTGCGAGGAAGCGGTCGGCGTTGCCGGTGATGGTGGTGAGGATCGCGGACCAGGCGTTGAGGATCCTGACGGCCGCGTCGGCGTGGGCGGTGGTCCCGGCGATCCTCCAGCGCAGGGCGTTCTGGTAGGCGGCGTGGATGTCGTTGTAGAGGAGGGGGTAGTTCGCGCCGGGGCCGCCGCGGATGATCGTGGCCCGGGGGTTGGGCGTCCAGGTGCTCTGCGCGTGCCGGTTGGCGACCAGGCGGTTCCAGCCGGACCGCCAGGGTTCGAGACCGACGGCCACATAGACCTTGGCGCGGTTGAGTTCGCCCCAGCTGTTCAGCATGCCGGGGTGGGTGAAGAGCAAGGGGGCCGCCTCGGCGCGGCCGCTCACGCCGGCCGCCGTGCCCACGCCGAGCACCCCGGCGGCGGCGAGACCGCCCGCGGCACGCAGCAGTGTGCGGCGGCTGGGTCTCTGGTCAGCGGTGGGAGACATGTCGTGGGGGTGGGGGAGGTCGCTGCTCATCGCCGGGTCTCCGTTCAGAGGGAGCGCTGCGGGGTGGGGGGCGGGGGCGCTGCACCGGCGTGGATGGCTGCCGGGAGGGCGGGCCGAGCGTACCCCTGAACTGACGGTCCATCAGGTATCTCGGCGGCGTTTCGGTGCACCGGGTCGAAGCCCTCCAGGACGACCAACTCGTCGGCCTGATGGAGACGGGGCGCCGGCTCAGGGCGTGGCCTCGGCCGGCAGATCCAGGCGAGCTCGTAGCCGCCGTCCGCCGTGGGGCCGGAGGAGACCCTGTCACCGAGGAACTCGGCGCACTGGCGCAGGCCCGCCAGACCGTGCCGGGCGCTGGGCAGGCCGCGCCCGGGACGGGTGGGGCGGCGTTGGTGACGGTGACGTGGAGGGTGCCGCTCGTGTGGCGGACGCGGACGGAGGCGGTGGCGCCGGGGGCGTGTTTGCGGACGTTGGTGAGGGCTTCTGCACTGTGCGGCAGACGGCGCGCTCCTGGTCACCGGCAAGGGCAGCAGCGCGCCAGGCGGCGGTGAGCAGGTCGAACAGCGCCTGGTCAGCGAAGAACACCCCGGCGGGCCGGCGCCGTACGCCGTCGAAGCCGACGGTGGGGGCCGTCTCGCCGGGGCCGCGGCGTACCTCGAGCGCCGCGGCGACGGCTGCCGGCAGCGCGCCGGAGGGGAAGGCGCCGGGCCGGTCGGCGTGGGCGGCGGCCGCGGCGAGGTAGAACGCGGCGAGCCCCGGCCGCTGAAGGGCAGCCAGGACGGCGGGCACGTCGGTCGTCCAGGCGGCCGGGCCGGCGGCGACGAGGCGGTGCAGCACCATCGCGTACCCGTCGTCGCCGGCATCCGGAGCGCCGGCGATCCGGACCGCGGCCGCCACCGGCCCTTGTACGGCCGCCAGTTCCACCAGGTCCCCGGCCTGAAGGGCCGTGGTGGTCTTCCACGGTTCCAGCACGGCCTGGGCGCGCGGGTCGGACGGGCCGGCGGGCTCAAGGCGGCGCAGCGCCTGAAGCAACGGCTCCCAGCCCTGAAGGACCGTGGAGGTCAGGACCGGCGACCAGTCCCACACCCGCAGCCAGGAGACGAACGGCTCGGCGCGGCCGTTGACCTGGTCGCCAGGTACAACCAGCCCTCGACAGTGGGGATATAGGTGATGTCGCCGACCACGCGCAGGCCCGGGGCGGCGGCAGTGAAGTCGCGCCCGCTTGGCGCTTTGTCGATTATCGCGAACGCGCCCCAGATGGTGACAATCACACCCGCGTACCCGGTGAGGCCGATCCAGAAGCTGCCATCTTCGAGGCCACGAGAGCCCCGACGGCAGAACGCCCGGTACAGAGCACTGCTCAGCACGAGCGTGATCACCATGCCTGCGCTACCGCCGACCAGCAGCCACCAGTGCAGGCTCCCAGGGTCGGAATCGGGCTGATGCTGCACGCGGGGCAGGGCGCCGAGGGCGGGCCGGCGGGTTCAGCGGCGGGACGGGCCCCGGGCTCGGACGCGCCGATGAGCCACTGTTACCCGGCCGAGGGGCCATTGCGACATCCGGTTCCTACGTTGCTCGCCTGATCCACCGGCCGGGCGGCGTACCGCTTCGGCCAGGAAGCGAAAGAGCCACCCATGATCACAGGCAGAGCAAGAACCTGGCTTCTCACCGTGCTCGTCACCGTGCTGGCGGGCCTGGGTATCCAGGTGATGACGGCGGGTGCGGCGAGCGCCTTCGTCGGCAACTGGCGGCTGGGCACATACAACATGCAGGGCTCCGGCGGCGGCCTGAACGGCCAGAGCAAGTGGCAGTCCGACGTGTATCCCCTGATGCAGCAGGGGATACAGGTGCTCGCGCTCCAGGAGGCCGGCACGATTCCCGCAAGCGCCACGAACGTCAGGAACCGTACGCTCACCGTGCACACCAACGACGGGGGGTACCAGTACTTCGGCCTGACCACCGCCGAGTGGCGGCCCGGAGGTTCCCGCGGCGCCACGTACTACATCTACCTGCTGAACACCGACCCCCAGGGTCACCGCGTCAACGTCGCGTTCATCACCAACCAGCGGGCCGACTCGATCGCCACGGCCTACGGCGGGGCCGGTGGAGCCGGGCGTCCCGCGCTCGGCCTGCGTTTCGGGAACGACATGTTCTGGAGCGTGCACGCGCTGTCCAACGGCGGTTCGAACGCGGCCCAGCTGGTACGGGAGATCAACGCCGCGTCCGCCGGTCGCAACTGGGCGGCGATGGGCGACTGGAACCGCACTCCGGAGTCCATGGAGACCCAGCTGTGGAACCAGCAGCAGGCCATCGCGGGCGACGTCACCTTCTACCACACCCGGGGGCAGGAGACGCAGACCCACCAGGGCGGAAACCAGCTCGACTACATGGTGTCCAACGGGAACGACGACTCCGTCGGCGCGGGCCGGATGCAGCTCATGTCCTCGGACCACTACCCGGTGATGTTCTACCGGCTGCACGCCCAGGCCGACATCGCCCTGACCAACTCCGCCGACGACCGGTTCCTCGGTCTCACGGAGAAGTCCGGACGCAACGGTGTCGGCATCGACGTCAACGAGACGCACCAGGACGCCTTCGGCGGCGCCTGGTACTTCGACCGGGTGGGCGCCGACTCGGTCGGACATGACCGCTACCGGCTCCGCAACCGCAGCACGCATGAGTGCCTCTACCTGCCGCACTCCAACTCGGTCGCGGTCCAGGAGCCCTGCGACGGCTCCCTCGGGCAGATGTTCTACGCCAGGAGCACCCCTCAGCAGGCCAACGACCCGATGATCAAGATCCAGTCATCGGTGGGCAACGACCTGTGCGTCGGTGAGATCTCCCCGAACGGAATCGACGGCGTACCGGTCGTCCTGACCGACTGCGACAACACGGGGACCTACTGGTACTGGCGGTACGCCGGTGCGGCCATCGGCACCACGCCCATCGTGCGGTACCTGTAGGAAACCCCGGGAGGGGTCGACTGGGGCGGGACGAGCGGGATGAGGCGACTGGGGCAGGGTGACCGGCGCGGGACGACCGGGGCAGGTCAGTCCGTCGCCAGCCGCAGCACCGCCTCGGCGCCTCCCTCCGGATGGTTACGGAAGGTCAGACGGGCGCCGAGCAGCCGGCTCTGGCCGACCGCGATGGTCAGGCCCAAGCCGGTGCCGGTGGACGGTGCGGACGTACGGAACCGTTGGGGACCGGACGTCCGCAGCACCGCGAACAGGTCGGGCGGGAAGCCGGGGCCGTGGTCCCGGACGCGGACGACCGGCCCCTCGACCTCCACCACCACGGGGACGGCGCCGTGCCGGAGCGCGTTGGCGGCGAGGTTGGTCAGGACACGCTCGACGCGGCGCGGGTCGGTCTCCACCATCGCGTCCTCGGTGATCCGGACCTGCACGCCGTCGAGTCCGGCGACCGCGCGCCGGGCCATGGCGCTCACCTGGCGGGACTCGGTCTCCACGGAGGCGCTGTGGGCGTCGAGGCGGGCCACTTCCAGGACGTCCTCGACCAGCCGCCGCATGTTCCCCACGGCGCCGGTCACCAGGTCCGTGGCCCGGCCCGGCGGCAGCAGGCCGACCGCGGTCGCCAGGCCCGCGACCGGCGTGCGCAGCTCGTGCGCGATGTCCGCCGTCACTCGGCGCTCGGCCTCCAGCCGGGCACCGAGTGCGTCCGCCATGGTGTTGACGGAGGCGGCGAGCCGGGCGATCTCGTCGCGGCCGTCGGGGTGGACCCGGGCGTCGAGGTCGCCGTCCGCGATCCGCTCCGCCGCGAGGGCGGCGGCCGTGGCCCGGCGGCCCATCCGCACGCCCAGCACCAGCCCCGCCAGGGAGACCACGACGGAGGCGGCGGCACCCGTGGTGACGAGGGTCCGGTCCAGCGTGCCGAGGGTGCGGGCCTCCGGGGCGTACGACCGTGAGAGCGCGAGGACGTTGTGGTCCGAGACGCGGGTCGCCGCCCACAGCACCGGGTGCGCGCCACCCGCCAGGTACGTCGCGCGGACGTTTCCGCGCACGGCCCGCGCCACCGCGGCCGGCAGGTCCGGCGGGTCGATCCGGGCGGGCGACTTGCGGGCTGCCGCGTAGTCGTACGCCGCGCTCAACAGCTGCCGGTCCAGGTCGGAGCGGGCGGTGGCCAACTGGTTGGCGGCGGTCGTCCGGTGGACGAGCACGCCGATCGCCCCGGCCACGCACAGGGCGGCGACGGCGACGGCCAGGGCGACCTTGGTACCGGCGTTCACGGCGACCGCCTCAGCCGCACAGCTTGTAGCCGAAGCCGCGTACCGTCTCGATGCGATCGCGGCCGATCTTGGCGCGCAGACGCTGTACATGGACGTCCACGACGCGGGTGTCGCCGGACCAGGCGTAGTCCCAGACGCGTTCCAGGAGCAGGTCCCGGGTGAGTACGGTGCCGGGCGAGGCCGCGAACTCCCGCAGCAGCTTCAGCTCGGTCGTGGTGAGGGCGAGGGGTTCCGTGCCCCGGTGGACGGTCAGCGACACGAGGTCGAAGACCAGGTCCCCGAACCGCAGCGGTTCAGTCCCGGTCCGCTGCTCGGCCGGGGCCGCGCGGCGCAGCAGAGAGCGGATCCGGGCCACCAGGACCAGACCGTCGAACGGTTTCGTCACATAGTCGTCGGCGCCCGCCTCCAGGCCCATCACCACGTCCACCGGGTCGTTGCGAGCCGAGATCAGCAGCACCGGCACCCCTGACTCCTCGCGGATACGGCCGGCCAGGCTCACGCCGTTGAGGCCGGGCAGCATGATGTCAAGGACGGCCACGTCCGGGGCACGGTCCCGGAACAGCGCGAGTCCGCTCACACCGTCGACCGCCGTGCGCACCCGATAGCCGCTCTCCTCCAGGGTGAGCCGGGTCGCCTCCCGGATCATCTCGTCGTCCTCGACCAGCAGGACCTCGTGCATGTGCTTCCTCTCGGTACTTCCGGTCGGTACTTCCTGCCGGTACTCCCTGTCACCACTTTCGGTCACGCCTTCGGCACGTGAACGGGCACGCTGCCGACGTCCTCCGCCCAGTCCGGTGCCGGCGGTCGTACGGCGGTGACGGCCGCGTGGCCGTAGTAGGCCGCGTACTCGCGCTTCACCAGGCCGGTCAGCACGACCCGGACCGGGTAGCTCGCGGGTTCGTTGTCCGGGCAGCCGGAGAGGCAGGCCAGGTCCAGCACCAGGCCGGTGGCGGTCGCGCGCGGAGAGCCCCAGCCGCGCCACTCCAGACGGTCCAGGGTGGTGAGCTCGGTGAGGTCCATCAGGTCGGGGCGCTGCCGGGGCTCGGAACGCCCGTCCTCCACGTACACCGGCCCCGACCAGGGAATCCCGGTCGGCGCCCGGCCCTCGATCCGGGTCCCGCCGTCCACTGCGCCGCACCCGGTGAGACCTGCGGCGAACAGGACGCACACCGTGACTCGTCGAAACGGCATGCCCTTGTTCTCCCTGATAGCCGTGAAAGAGCACATTGGCTGTTTCAGGTGAACGGAGAATGTCGCGACACCGAGCGGGAAGTTAATCAGTCCGTGGGTGTGGCGAGTACCACGCGCACGGCCCGGACCAGCGCATGCGCGCGCGGGGCCGCCGTCACGCTCTTGCGGAAGCCGTTCACGACGTAGCCGAAGACGATGCCCGACTCGGGGTCGGCGAAGGCGAGGGCGCCGCCGCGGCCGCGGTGGCCGAAGGAGCCCGCGTCCCGCACCGTGGTGCAGGCGAGCGTCACCCCGAACTCCTTCTCGAGCCGGGCCCCGATCCGCTTCGCTGTGTGCCGCTGCTTGCGCGGCGCCTCGAGATTCTCGCGCACCCACTTGTCGACCGTCTTCTTGCACGGCTCCATGCGCGGCGAGACACGCCTGGGCGCCTTCCGCGACGCAGCCATCGAGGAGGTCAACGTGACCTCGCAGACCAGCCGACGGTGCACTCCGTACTTCCGTGACAACGCCCGGATCAACGGCTTCTGTTGCCAGCTGTCCCGGCGAATCCGGTCGAACAGCTCTTGCTTGGACAACGACATCCCAAGCCACCACCCGCGACAGACCACGAGAAACGTCTCACCGCAAGGGCGGGGCCGAATCAAACCGACAGAGCCACGTAGGTGAAGCCGAACCAGCAGCGTCGTAGATGGTGTGCTGGTAGACGTACCGAACCGGCACGTCGAAGCTGGCAAGGGTGCCGGTGAGCGGCTCGCCGGGGCGTACATATTCGCCCAGGAGCCGTGCTTGCTGAAGCAGGCCGTATTTGCCGTCGCCGCGCAGCGCGCCGACCGACAGCACGACGTCCTCGTAGTCGGGCAGAGAGGCGTAAGGAGCCAATGCCGCTGCCGGCGTCGGCCCGCAGTCGGGGAGAGTGGTCACCGCGATCAACGCGGGCGGTTGTGCTGGTCAGCGCGACAGGTTCTTGCTCAGCACCGTCTCGCTGAGCCGCACCGATTCCATGAGGTCGTCGCGGGCTGCGGTCGGGAGCGATCCTTGGCCCAGCGCGGCGCTGTGGACGATGGCCCTCAGTGCCCGTGAACAAACTGATCACTTTCGGTGCTTCGGGGTGGTCAAAGGGCGTGCCAGGCGGCGGGGCATGAGCATGATCATCGACGACTTGATCACCGCCTCGTGGTGCTGGGTAATCGCTCGTAGTCGCGCACGCAGCGCTGGCAGATCCACGACAGTGTTCGCTCCACGCACCAGAACGAGGCGCTGGGTGGTAGAGCGAAGCCTGTGCGCCACGAGGCGCTCTGTTTGTATCCCCGGCTGAGCCGGGAGGAACTCGGAAGGAGGTTCCTGGGCCCGATGGCTTACCTGGATCCGAAAGGTGAAGGAGACAAAAGCAGGTCAGAAAACCAGTGACCGCGGACGTCTGGCCGGGGCCACCTCCGGGCAGCAAGTCCCGTAACAAGGCGTGCAGTTGGTTGACGACGCGGACGCGCGCCTGGGTGAGGTTCACCCCGCCGCTCGTCGAGCAGGGCCAGCGCGGTGGCGTGGTCCTCCGCGTCGACTTCCCGTCCGTCGCCGTGCAGGCAGGCCACGGTCGCGGCGGCGGCTGCGGCGATCTGGACGTTCTTGCGTCCGCCGCCGCGGGAGAGTTCGCGTACCCGGCTGGTTGCGGAGGCGGGGACGTCGACGACCCGCTCACCGCGGGCGATGAGCCACTGGGCCAGGTGCCGGCCCAGTACGTTGGCGTTTTCCACCGCCCACGTGCGCTCCGGCCACTTCCCGGCCCAGGTAAGCAGCCGTCGGTACTCCGGCAGACGGGCCCCGACAGTGACCGAGGCGAGCTGCCGATTGGGCTCCGGGGCCACGGCGACGGTGGTGTGGGTGGACTTGTACGGATCGACGCCGAGCAGTATCACGGGCGCTGCCCTCCCTACGGTGGTGCGACGACAGGGACGCCCACCGCCGACACTCCGACTTCGGGAACCAACCGGGCCGGGACACGCCTCTGTTGAGTCAGGCCGTAGACGGACGCCGGAACGGCGGCACACTCCCGATCAGCCAGCCAGGAACGGCGGCAGGAACCTCACGAGCCGCCCGGCCCGGCGTCCTACGGAAACGCTGCGAGCGGCCAACCCGACGACGTTCCGCTACCGCCATACAAGTCGGAACCTCATCTGGTCCCTGGTCACCGTGGTGCCACCCCGGGCGGTCGACGACGAGGCGGCCGGGGACGAGGCCGTCGGCGATGAGTGACCCCGCCGTCCGCGTCGACACCACCAGCCAAGTGCCGCCGTACGAGCAGATCCGCGCGCAGCTCGCCGCGCTGATCGTCACCGGCCGGCTGGCCGAGGGCGAGCGGCTGCCGACCGTGCGCCAGCTGGCCACTGACCTCGGTCTGGCGCCGGGCACGGTGGCCCGCGCCTACCGCGAGCTGGAGGCCGCCGAGCTGATCCGCACCCGCCGCGGCGCGGGCACCCGGGTCGCGGCACCCCCGGCCAGCCCGACCCGCCCACACACCGCTCAACTCGCCACCCTCGCCCGGGACTTCACATCCTCGGCCCGCGCACTGGGCGCCGACACCGACACCATCCTGACCGCCGTCCGCGACGCCCTGGGCCCGGCCTCTTCCTGAGCGATCGCCCACGTCGAGCGCGTGCGGGGCCTCATCACCTCGGTGGCCGGTCGTCGCCGAGCAGCCTTGTCAGGCGATCGGGCGTGTCGTCGAGGAGGAGCAGCAGTCGCGGTGCGGCGCTGTCGTCGCCGGCGGCCTGGCCGAGGATGAGCAGCAACAGGGCCAGTACGTTCTCCGGCTCGTCGGCGAGGAGGTCCCCGGCCTCGCGGACGACGACGGCCATCGGCGGTTCCGACGGCTCGGACGGTTCGGACACGGCGTCCCGGAGGCAGTCGCCGAAGGCGTCCCAGTTGTGGCCGAAGTACTCCGGGAAGCCGAGCGCAGCGGCCCATTCGGTGAACAGGCCCTGCCTGGTGCGGCAGCGGGAGCCGCGCACCTCCTTCGGTGCCTCCTTCGGCGTTGGGATGCCGGCCGTCGCCTCGTTCAGCGGGCGGATCCAGGCTGTCGTGCTGGTCAATGCGACCCTCTCCTTCTGGGATACGGGTGGTGGGGGGGGGGGGTGGGGGTGCGCCGCCCCCACCCCCCCCCGCGGCGAACGCCCGGGGGGGGCCCCCCCCGGAGAGAAG
>NZ_JBFAHW010000203.1:0-10405 GCF_040654355.1 Streptomyces sp. NPDC050704
GCGCGTGACGGTATGACGATGGTCGTCGTCACACATGAGATGGGCTTCGCCCGTTCGGCCGCCAACCGCGTCGTCTTCATGGCCGACGGCCGCATTGTCGAAGAGGCTGTGCCGGACCAGTTCTTCAGCAACCCGCGCAGCGACCGGGCGAAGGACTTCCTTTCGAAGATCCTGCACCACTGACGACCCGCGTCACCCGCACCGACGCTTCGCACATCTTCACCACGCAAAGGATGTTCACCATGAAGCTCCGCAAGGTCACCGCCGCCTCGGCCGCCGTCCTCGTGCTCGCCCTCACGGCCACGGCGTGCGGCTCGGACGACAAGGACAGCGACAGTGCTGACACCGGTTCCGGCTCCGGCGACAAGAAGCAGATCTCGATCGGCATCAAGTTCGACCAGCCGGGCATCGGCCAGAAGACGCCGAACGGATACGAGGGCTTCGACGTCGACGTCGCGACGTACGTAGCCAAGGAACTCGGCTACAGCGAAGACCAGATCCAGTGGAAAGAGGCGAAGAGCGCCGACCGCGAGACCATGCTCCAGCGTGGTGACGTCGACTTCATCGCCGCCTCTTACTCGATCAACGACGAGCGCGACGCGAAGGTCGACTTCGCCGGCCCGTACCTCCTGGCCCACCAGGACGTCCTGATCCGCTCCGACGACGACTCGATCAAGACGCCGGAGGACCTCAACAGCAAGAAGCTGTGTTCGGTGACGGGCTCGACCTCGGCGCAGAACGTCAAGGACAAGCTCGCCCCCAAGGCCCAGCTGCAGGAGTACCCGACGTACTCGGCATGCCTGACCGGTGTGCAGAGCGGCGCCATCGACGCGCTCACCACGGATGACTCGATCCTCGCCGGTTACGCCTCGCAGCCGAACTTCAAGGGCAAGTTCAAGCTCGGCGGCTTCAAGATGACCAACGAGAACTACGGCATCGGCGTCAAGACCGGCAGCGACCTCACGGCCAAGATCAACACCGCTCTCGAGAAGATGGTCGCCGACAAGGCCTGGGACAAGGCCGTGGCGGACAACCTCGGTCCGGCGGGATACAAGAACGAGCCCGCCCCGAAGATCGGCAACATCGTCAAGTGAAGCGGGACCTGACCTGACTGGTGCGCCGTCCTCCGGGGCGGCGCACCAGTCAGGACGGCCCCTCCCCACACGCGGAAGCGCGGGAGATCGTGTTCGACTTTCTTGAAGGTTACGACCTGTGGGAAGCCTTCTGGACGACGGTGCAGTTGACCGTCCTCTCCGCCGTCGGCTCCCTGATCTGGGGAACGCTGCTGGCCGCCATGCGCGTCGGCCCGGTGCCTCTGATGCGCGGT
Source organism: Streptomyces sp. NPDC050704 (assembly GCF_040654355.1). NCBI lineage: Bacteria > Bacillati > Actinomycetota > Actinomycetes > Kitasatosporales > Streptomycetaceae > Streptomyces > Streptomyces sp. NPDC050704. Next base: position 1,328 of record NZ_JBFAHW010000203.1, read on the forward strand.
TTCGGTACCGCCTACGTCAACATCGTGCGGAACATCCCGCTCACCGTGATCATTCTGTTCACGTCACTCGGCCTCAACCAGACGTTCGGGATCTCCCTCGGCTCGGATCAGACCAACACCACCAATTTCCGGCTCGCGGTGCTCGGTCTGATCATGTACACCGCAGCGTTCGTGTGTGAGGCGCTGCGGTCCGGCATCAACACGGTGCCCGTCGGCCAGGCCGAGGCGGCGCGCGCCATCGGCCTGAACTTCACGCAGGTGCTGACGCTGGTCGTGCTGCCGCAGGCGTTCCGCTCGGTCGTCGGCCCGCTGGCGAACGTCCTGATCGCGTTGACGAAGAACACCACGGTGGCCGCCGCGATCGGCGTCGCCGAGGCGGCACTGCTGATGAAGGAGATGATCGAGAACGAGGCGCAGCTCATCGCGATCTCCGCGGTCTTCGCGTTCGGATTCGTGTGTCTGACGCTGCCGACCGGTCTGTTCTTCGGCTGGCTGAGCAAGAAGGTGGCGGTGAAGCGATGAGTTCGGTCCTCTATGACGCCCAGGGGCCGCGGGCCAAGCGGCGGAACATCGTGTTCTCCGTGGTGTTCTTCGCCGCCCTCGCCGCGGTGCTGTGGTGGATGTACAGCAAGCTCGACGAGAAGGGCCAGCTCCAGTGGGCGCTGTGGAAGCCCTTCCTCACTGGAACCGAAGCCTGGAACACGTACCTCTGGCCGGGTCTGCAGAACACCCTCAAGGCCGCGGCACTCTCCATGGTCATCGCGCTGCCGCTCGGCGCGGTCCTGGGTATCGCCCGACTGTCCGACCACGCCTGGGTGCGTGTCCCGGCCGGCGCCGTGGTGGAGTTCTTCCGGGCCATCCCTGTGCTGGTTCTCATGATCTTCGGCCTCGCCCTGTTCTCCGAGTACACGAACGTCAGCACGGACGACCGCCCGCTGTACGCGGTCGTCACCGGCCTGGTGCTCTACAACGCCTCGGTCCTCGCCGAGATCGTCCGGGCCGGAATCCTGTCGCTGCCCAAGGGACAGTCCGAGGCCGCGATGGCCGTCGGCCTGCGCAAGAACCAGGTCATGCGGTTCATCCTGCTGCCGCAGGCGGTCACGGCGATGCTGCCGGCGATCGTCAGCCAGCTCGTGGTGATCGTGAAGGACACGGCGCTCGGCGGCGCCGTCCTCACCTTCCCCGAGCTGCTCGCGTCGACCAGCTCGATGATCGGCTACTACGGCAACACCATCGCCAGCTTCACGGTGGTAGCCGCAATCTTCATCGCGCTCAACTTCGCCCTCACGAGCTTCGCGAGCTGGCTGGAGGGCCGCCTGCGCCGCGGCAAGAAGTCCACCGGCGCGGTACTCGGGGCGGACGCGGTCGCAGAGCTCAGCGCACCCGGTGAACACGTGGACGTCACCCACGACGTCGACAAGAAGGGTCCGTGAACGGCCCGCGCACACCGAAGAACTGACGAGATGTGAGCAACCGGAGGCAGTGGCGTGGTCGCCACTGCCTCCGTCACTTGACGCAAGCACCGGCAGTGGGTTGCATACGTTCTGTGATCGTGCACCCCGCTCCACCTGTCACTCCCGGTAAGACACTCAGGACACCGCTCCGGGCAGGGGGCGCCACGCCGTGGACCCGGTGATCATCGTCGGAGCGGGGCCCGTCGGACTCACGCTCGCCCTGGCGCTCGCGCGTCAGGAAGTCCCCTCCGTCGTTCTGGACGAAGGCCCCGGCACCGACGAACAGCGGCCCGCGCGAACCGTCGTACTGCGCGAGGACACCGCCGCACTGGTCGAGCGGCTGACGGGCTTCCCGCTCACCGAGGCCGGGTTCCGTTGGGCCGGATGGCGGTCGATGCGGCGCAAGCAGGTGATGCGGCAGATCACGTTCGGCGACGACGAGCCCTCGCCGTCGCATCTTCCCCAGCACGTGCTGACCGCCGCCCTGAGGGAGGCGATCGCGGCCGAGCGCCTGGTCAAGGTCGCCTTGGAGAGCCGCCTCGACTCGATCGAGCAGGAGACGGCGGGGGTCACGGCGCACACCCGCGGCCCCAAGGGCACGTGGTGGCGCGGCAGCTACCTGGTCGGCTGCGACGGGCCGCGCTCGACGGTGCGCAAGCTCCAGGACATCCGCTTCCCAGGACGTACGGCCGTGGAGCGACACGCCGTCGCCGCGCTGCGTACGGAACTTCCGTGGGCCGGTGAGGCGTTGTTGCACCGGATGCCGCCGTGGCGGACGTCGGGCCCCTCGGCCGGAGAGGTGACCGCGCGTCCTCTCGCCGACGACGTGTGGCGCCTGGACTGGCTGCTGCCGCCTGGCAAGGACCTGGTCACGCCCGATCTGCTGGTGGCGCGCATCCGCGAGACCCTCGCGGGCTGGAGTGGTGGCTCCACTCCGCCGTACGAACTGCTCGACACCGGAGTCCACATCGTCCACCACCGGCTGGCCCGGCGGTGGCGGGCCGGCCGCGTCTTCCTCGCGGGCGACGCCGCTCATCTGCTGGGCGCACTCGGCGCGCAGGGCCTGGACGAGGGCCTGCGCGATGCCGACAACCTCGCGTGGAAGCTGGCCCTCGCCTGGCACCACGGCCCGCACGAGGCACTGCTCGACAGCTACCAGGTGGAGCGGCGCGCGGTCGTCGCCGCCCGGCTGCGCGCCGCCGACCAGGTATTGCCGGTACTGCGCGCAGGCGGCCTGCGGTCCGCCCTGCCCGGGTCCGCTCGCGGCCATGACACGTTACTCACGGACGGCCACCTGGGGCGCGGCCCGCTGGGTACGCCGGGGGCGTACGCCGATTCGCCGCTCGCGCCTCCACGCGCCGAGTCGTCGGTGGAGGTCGACACCGCGGTGGGTGCTCAGGTCGTCGACGTGCGGGTGACGGCGGAGGACGGTTCCTTCGTACGACTGCGGGAGCGGCTGGGTCGCGGGGCGCTTCTCGTGCTGCTGATCGCGCCGGGGACCGGGGTGTGGGAGCGGAAGCACTGGGTGACGGCCGGGATCATGCCGCGGCTCGCGGCCGCCGTGACGGCGCTGCCGCACCACGCCGAGCTGCTGGTCGCCGAGAGCTACCCGGGAGCGGCCGCGCACACGGTGCTGCTGATCCGCCCGGACGGACACCTGGTCACGGCGTTGAGCGGGGTGCGTCCGGCGGACCTGTACGAGGCGGCGGAGGCGGCTCTCGGCGGGCCCCGAGTCACGGCGGAGGCCACGGCGAACTCGTCCTGAACATGCCCTTCTGTCCGTACGGTGACACTGAGTTGACCGGTCTGCACCGTCATGGTGTACTCCGGATCGTGAACGACACCTGTGTGCGCCTGTGGCGGAGGGTCCATATGGACCTGGTCCGCTATGCGGGCTGCGTGTGTCGACCGTCCTGCTGAATTCGCATCACCTATTCCCCGAGCGCGCCGCCCGAGTGCAGCCGCGCGCTCCCCGCGAACGCTCATCAGGACGGTACCCGTGTCTGTGTCACCCTCTGTATCCGGTCTCTCCGCTCCGGCGCACACTCCCACCCAGGCGGACCTGCTCGCCTTCGTCCGGCGCACGGCCGCCGACGCAGAGCTGATCGCCTCGCTTCCGCTCGATCCCGAGGGCCGTACGTGGGTACGCCTCGAAGGTCCCGGCGGCAGCGAGGCCTGGCTCATCGGCTGGCCGCCCGGCACGGGCACCGGCTGGCACGACCACGCCGAGTCGGTCGGCGCCTTCCTCACCGCGGCGGGCGAGCTCAAGGAGAACTCGCTCACCGCACGGCTGCCCAGCGACGGCTGGAAGACCCTGGAACTCTCCGAGGACTTCGACCAGGAGCGGCGGTTGCCGACCGGCAAGGGCCGCGCCTTCGGCCGGCACCATGTGCACGAGGTGCTCAACGAGTCCACCGAGGCGCACGCCGTCTCCGTCCACGCCTACTACCCGCCCCTGCCGCGGATCCGCCGCTACAGCCGCAGCGGCCAGATCCTGCGCCTTGAGCAGGTCGAGCGCCCGGAAGACTGGCAGTGAGCGCTGAACGGCCCGCGGGTGGGCATATGTAGTGGTGGGGCCCCTCGAATTCGCCGTGTAAGGGGCCCTCACTATTGCGTACCGCCCCTTACTCCTCGCCCCTCACTCCCTGGCCGTTGCCACCGTGACAGGGCGGCCTTTGAGGGCCACGCGCCCCGGCAACGCGGAGGCGACGAGGGCGATCAGTCCGGCCCCCGCGACCACCGCGACGTACACCAGAGGTGTGATCGCCGGAGCCGCTCTGCCGGTCATGCCCACGCTGAAGGCCGTGAGGACGGCGAGCGCGATGCCGCTGCCGAGGGCCGTGGCCAGGAGCAGGACCGACAGCGCCTCGGTCCGCAGCATCCGCAGCACCTGGCGGCGGGTGGCGCCGGCGAGCCGGAGCATGGCGAACTCGCGGACGCGCTCGGAGACCGACATGGCGAGCGTGTTGCCGACTGCGATGGCGGTGAAGGCCAGGACGAGCCCCATGGCGAGATAGTTGACCTCGGCGTTCGCCTGCTGTCGCTCGGCTTGCAGCGAGTCGGCGGTGGCCGGCGAGACAACTCGGACACCCGGGAACTTCCGGACAGCGGCCGAGAGTTCTTCCTGTGAACGGGGGGTGGAAACGAGGACCGTCGCCGCCAGTGGATTGTCTACGTGGCGAGCGACCAGGTCGTGGGCCATGGTGAGGTCGCCGAAGCCGAGACCCTTGGCGTAGACCGCGGCGACGGTGAGGGTGGCGGGCGTGCCGTCGCCCAAGGTGAGCTTGAGCCTGCTGCCGGGCTTCAAGTGGAGCTGGTCCGCGGCGAGTTCGCTGACGGCGACGGTGTCGTTCGTGAGCTTCGCGAGGGAGCCCGCGGTGACGTCGGGGTCCCAGGTGCGGATGAGGCCGGCGGGTGTGACGCCCTGTGCCGCGTACTTGTCGAGCCCGACGCGGACGGTCGTGCGGACGACTTCGGTGGCGACGTCCTGGTCCGTACGCAGCTGCTGTGCGGCCTGCGCCGGGACGCCGGGGCCCTGTGCGGCGAGGACCCAGTCCGCGCGGATGCCCTCGCGGGCCTGGGAGCGGGCGGCGTCACCCAGGGTCGGCTGGACGAAGAGGACGGTGCAGGTCATACCGATGAGGAGAGTGAGCGGGGTGACGACGGAGGCCATGCGGGCGGCGTTGCCGCGCAGGTTGGCGGCGGCGAGCTTCCCGCCCGGTCCGCTGAGCCGCAGCGGAGTGCCCAGGATCGCCGCGGCCGCCCGCACCAGGAGCGGGCCGAGCAGCGCGACCGCCGAGGCGAGGACGACAACGGCCAGGAACGTCACGGGAGTCGAGGCCGGCTCGGTGCGCAGGACGCTGAGCAGAGCGACGAGGACCACGCCGCCGGCGAGCAGCACGAGCCCGGCGAGAATACGTCCCCACGCCGGCCGGGTGCGCTCGGTCCTGGCCTCGGCGAGCGCCTCGGCCGGGCGGATACGGGCGATGCGGCGGGAGGAGACACGGGCTGCCGCCCAGGCACCGAACAGGGTGGCGGCGACCGCGGCGAACACCGGGAACACGCCGGCTGTGTGCTGAAGAGTGGCCGGCACGGCACCCATGGCGACGAACCTGCCGTGCAGCCAGCCGCCCAATGGCAGCCCCGCGAGCGATCCGGCGACTCCGGCGGCCGCCCCGACGAGCAGTGCCTCCCGGCCGAGGAGTTTGCGGACCTGTCCTGGTGTGGCGGCGATGGCGCGCAGCAGGGCGAGTTCGCGGTGGCGCTGCTGTACGGAGAGTGCGAACGTGCCGACCACCACGAGTACGGCGACGAGCAGGGACGTACCGCCCATCGCGCCGCCCATGCTGACGAGCTTGACGCGTGCGGCGGCTGCGTCGAGGAACTCGACGGGGCCTCGCTCGTCGCCCGCGCTGATCTGCGCGGTGGTGCCGTGCAGTGCCTTGGCCACGGACCCTTTGAGGGTGGCCGGGTCCGTGCCCTTGGCCGGGACGACGCCGAAGGCCGTGACCTGGCCGGGGTGCGCGGCCAGCCTCCGGGCTTCCTCGGCGGAGAAGAAGAGCGAGGTCTGGTGGCGTATGCCGTCGCCGGCAGGCACCGCGATGCCGGTGATGCGGTAAGTACGCGGGCTCTGGGTGGACTGGACGGTGAGGCGGTCGCCGGGCTTGAGGTGGGCCCGGTCGGCAAGGAAGCGGTCGACGACCAGGTCGCTCGATGCCTGGGGCGGGGTCCCGTTGGTGAGGGTGTACGGGGTGAGGGCCGCGGAGTCCCAGGCGTGCCCGTAGGGGGTCCGGTCGCCTGTTCCGGTGGGCGTCAACGGTTCGGCGAGGAAGGTCAGTTCGGGGATGACGTGATCGGCACCGGGGACTTCACCGAGCCTCGTGCCGAGGGTTTCCGGCAGCCAGGCCCGCTCGGCGATCGGCTTGGCCTTGTGCTTGGTCTTCGTCTTGCCCTTCTTCTGCTTGACGATGGTCTGGTGGACGTTCTGGTCGGCGGAGACCACTACGGGGGTGGCGGCGTAGCGCTCGGTGGCTATGGTGCCGCGCAGACCGGTTTCGAGGAGGGTGCCGCAGGCGGTGATGAGGGCGGCCGCGCACATCAAGGCGAGGAAGGCGCCGAGGAAGCCGCCTTTGCGGTGCCGGACGGTCCGCAGGGCATAGCGCAGCATCATGAGGTCCCGGTCTCTCTTCCGTTGTCGGGCGCGGAGTCACGCGCGGAGTCGGCCTGGGGGTCGGTCTGCGTGGGGAACGCGAGGAACCGGGTGAGCACGGTGCGCGCGCCGGCCGGGGTGTCGGTCTCGGGGCGCTTGTAGCGGTTGAGGAGCGCGATGTACTCCTCGAAGAACTCGCGGAGTTCGGGCAGCGTCAGGCGGACCGTGCCGCGTGAGTACGGGAAGGCGTCGGCCCATGGGCCGTCCGCCGCGTCCCGCTGGAGCTGCTCGAAGAGTTCGAGGTCGGCGGCGTACGCGTGGTGGTTCAAGTCGTCCATGACGAGCCGCATTTCGGGGCTCTGGCGACTGCGCGGCGGGAAACGGCGATCTCCTGGGATGGCTCGCCACCAGCGTTCGCGGCCGTGTCCGGCGTCCCCGGTCTCCTCGACAAACCCGTACCGGGCGAGCTCGCGCAGGTGGTAGCTGGTGGCCCCCGTGTTGAGCCCGAGGGCCCGCGCGAGCGTCGCCGACGTGGCGGGACCGTGCACGGTGAGGTGCTGCAACATCCGCTGCCGCCGGGGCTGCGCGAGCGCTTTGAGTGCGGCGAGGTCGGAAAGCTCGATGGGAGCGGCGTGGGTGTCGGAGTGGCCCGCCGGGGCGAGGCGGGTCTCGGGGAGACCGGGAAGGTCGGTGGGAGTACCCGTGGGTGGCGACGGGGCGGTGGTGTCCTCCTCCGTTGCCGAGGGCTGTGTGGAGGAACTCCCTGCCTTCGCCGGCCTGTTGGCTGCGTGCGCCGCTTCCGTGGGCTCGCCGGGGGCGCGTCCCGCCCCTTCGATGTCGGGAAAGGTGCGTTCCACGTCCGCGGAGTCGGTTGCTCCGGGTTCCTGTGCCATGCGTACACAGTCGCCTGTGCACAGGTACCTGTGCACTGCGGTGGTCCGGCCTCTTGGGTGGGGGGTTAGCCCCACCTCCGGTCGTGGCAGTCACGGCAACGGAAGCTCCATGGAACGGAAGCTCCGCGATGGGAAGTTGTCGCTCACCGGGACCGGGATTCCCTGGTGATGGCGCCCCGGCCCGGGCCCCGAACGCGATGGGCGCCCCCGCGCGTCCACCGTGTCCAAGGCCCGGAGCCGCCTCAACCCCTCAGAGGTGAGTCGGGCCCCGCCCAGGACGAGAACCTTGTCCCGGCGAGGACGTCACTCGTCGCCGAGGAACTCCGTGTCCTCGCCCTCTTCCTCGAGCGCCTCCCGGACCAGTCTGAGGGCCATGCCCTCGGAGTAGCCCTTGCGGGCGAGCATGCCCGCGAGGCGCCGTATCCGCTTGTCGCGGTCGAGGCCGCGCGTGGAGCGCAGCTTGCGGGCAACGAGCTCGCGCGCGGTCGTCTCTTCCTGCTCGGAGTCGAGCTGTCCGACGGCCTCGTCGATCAGCGCGGAATCCACGCCCTTGGTCCGCAGCTCCCGCGCGAGCGCGCGCCGGGCCAGGCCCCGGCCGTGGTGCCGGGACTCCACCCAGGCGTCCGCGAAGGCACTGTCGTTGATCAGTCCGACCTCTTCGAAGCGGGACAGCACCGCGTCCGCCACGTCGTCCGGGATCTCGCGCTTGCGCAGTGCGTCCGCGAGCTGTTTCCGCGTGCGCGGGGTCCCGGTGAGCAGGCGCAGACAGATTGCCCGCGCCCGCTCAACCGGGTCCCCTGGGGGCTCCCCCTTCTCGGCCCTCGACGAGGAAGGGGGGCCTCCGTCCTGTGGGTCGCCGGACGACTCGCCGAAGCCGCGCCGTCGACCGCGGCTCCGTCCGCCACGGCCACCACCGCGCGGGGCGCCGCCGCCCGGCGTCCCGTCATCCCCGTACGGTCCGCCACCGTCGCCACGCCGACCGGCGCCACGACGCGAACCGCCACTCGGCGAGCCGTCGGCGTCCTGCGAACCGTCGCCGCGGTACGAATCGTCACCACGGCGCGGTCGGCCGTCCGGTCGCCCGTCGCCCTCCGACTCGCCGTACGCCCCGTCGGCGCCCCAGACCACCCCGGTGCCGTACGGCCCGTCACCGCCGTATTCCCGGTCCTTGTCTCCGGTGGGATCGATGTCGCCCCCGCGCCCCTGCCCTTCCGAGGCGGCGGGGTGGACGTAATCGGCCCAGTCGGTTCGTCGTGTCACGGACTTAGCTCTTGGCCGCCGCGGCCTTGGGCTTGACGGTCTTGGCCGCGGGAGCGGGGACCGTCTTCGCGACCTCGTCCGGAGCGGCCGAGACCGCCGCGTCCGCGCCCGGCTCGGCAGTCGGCTTCTCCGGCTTCACACCGACGCCCAGCTTCTCCAGGATCTTCTTCTCGATCTCGTTGGCGAGGTCGGGGTTGTCCTTGAGGAAGTTGCGCGCGTTCTCCTTGCCCTGGCCGAGCTGGTCGCCCTCGTACGTGTACCAGGCGCCGGCCTTGCGGACGAAGCCGTTCTCCACGCCCATGTCGATCAGGCCGCCCTCGCG
>NZ_JBFAHW010000204.1:0-10321 GCF_040654355.1 Streptomyces sp. NPDC050704
TCGCCGCGGCAACGTGCCATGACTGGATATCCCAGAGCGGCGATCGGATATCCCGTCGCGGCACCGGCCCCACCACCCACCTCCCCAGGGGCGCGGGGAACTGCGCGACAAGCCCCCACCGAACCCGCAGACAACGTCACCCCCGCCGCAACACCAGCACCGCATTGTGCCCCCCGAACCCGAACGAGTTGCTCAACACCAAGTCACCCCCACCCACCGGCAACACCCGCGGAGCGCCCGTCACCACGTCCAACTCCACCCCGTCATCCAGCTCTTCGCCCCCGATGGTCGGCGGAATCACCCCATGGTGAAGCGTGAGAGCGGCCGCCACCGCCTCCACCCCACCCGCGGCCCCCTGAAGATGCCCCAGATGCCCCTTGAGCGCGGTGACAGGCACCCGCCCGACCCCCGCCCCCAACACATCCCGCAGCGCGCCCGCCTCCGCGAGGTCACCGTCAACCGTGGCGGTCGCATGCGCGTTGACGTGCAGAACGTCCACGACGTACCCACCCGCGTCCCGCACAGCCCGCCGCACGGCCAGCGTGATCCCGCGACCGCTCGGATCGGGCGCGGCCATGTGATGCGCATCGGCCGACAGCCCCCACCCCGCCGCCTCGCAGTACACCCGGGCCCCGCGAGCCCGCGCATGCTCCTCGGACTCGAGAAGCAGAAACCCGGCCCCCTCCCCGTTCACGAACCCGTCCCGGTCCTTGGCGAAGGGCCGCGACGGCGTCCCGTACACGCCCGTGCCAAGCTCGTGCGTCGACAGCGCCCGCATCGAAGCGAACGCCGCCATCAACGCCGGCGTCACCACCGCCTCCGCACCCCCGGCCAGCGCAACGTCCAGATGCCCGTACCGAATGCGGTCGATCGCCTGCCCGATGGCCTCCGTACCCGAGGCGCACGCGCTCGTCACCGTGCGGGCCTCCCCGGTGATGTGCAGGCCGAGCGACACCTGGGACGCGGCCTGCGAAGGCACGGTCATCGGTGTGGTGAGGGGCGAGACCGCGCGCGGCCCCTTGTCCCGCAGCTGCCGGTCACCGTCGACGAGCACGGGCGCGCCCCCGATGATCGTGCCGACGCTGACCCCGACCCGGTCGGGGTCGAGCCCGCTCTCCCGGGTCCCCGCCGGGTCGAATCCGCCGTCCTGCCAGGCCTCGCGGGCGGCGATGAGCGCGAGCTGGGCGGACCGGTTCATGCGGCGCGCCCGCTGCCGGGGGAGGAGCTCGGCGAGATCCACCGGCACGAGCGCCCCGGTCCGCACCGGCAGCTCCGCGAACTCCGGTCCGTCGAGGGCGCGGATTCCGTGGCGCCCGTCCAGCAGCCCCTGCCACAGCTCGCCGACGCCGACACCGAGCGGGGTGATGGCCCCGAGCCCGGTGACCACGACACGTCGCCGGCGCTCGGTGACGGCGGATTCCCGTCCCGGCCGCGCGTGATGGCGTACGAGGTACTCCTGGTGTTCCTGATCAGCTCCAGGCTCCGCCCACGCCCGCAACTCGGCGTCCTGGAGCGGGGTTTCGGCCGGGTGGTCCAGGTCTCGGTGCCACACGCCCCACCTGCGGGTGTACGTCTCCTCCGTGGCGAGGGGGTCGACGGCGCGCAGGGCGGTGACCCGGTCACCGTCGTGCAGGGCAACCGTGCGGAGGTCGGACGAGACGGCGTACGGGATCCGAGCGGTGTCCATGCGGCGGTCGGCGACCGTCAAGGTGCGGCAGCGGTCGAAGAGTTCGGCCCGGTCGGTGCCGCCGAGCGGTGGGCGCAGGGTGACGCGGAGGGTGTCGGGAGTCTCGGGGAGGGTGTGCATGACCACGTACCACGTGTGCTCCGCGGCGGCCTCGGGCGACAGGGCGAGGAGGTCGCCGGGTATCACCTCCGCGGCGGTGACCGTGTGGCGGGCAGGGGCAGGGACAGGGGTGGCGTCGGGCGCACTGTGCATCGGCTGATGCCTTCTTTGCTCGGGTGGGGCACTCCCGTCGCGGGGAGCGGATTCCAGTGTCCCCGGGAGGAGTTGTCACCGGGCCGAGTCGCGTACAGCGTTCAGCGCGCCCCGTGCCGCATCTCCCGGGGGCTCACTCCGTAGCGCTGTTTGAAGGCTGTGCTGAGTGCGCTCGCGGAGGAGAAGCCCGAGGCGTGGGCCAGGTCCGTGATCGTCATGTGTTCGCAGTCGTGGCAGCGGAGCCGGTCGCGGACCAGCCGCAGGCGTTCCTCGCGGATCAGGTCGCGCGGGGTGGTGCCGACGCGCTGGAGCGCCAGCTGTATCTGGCGCAGGGACCAGCCGAGGGCCCGCGCCATGGAGGTGCCGGTCAGGCCGGGGTCGGCCGCGTGTTCGCGCACGTGGCGGCGGACCATCGCCTCCACCTCCAGTAAGTGCCCCGACGCGTCCGGCCGGTCGTCGCCCACGGCGAGCATGCAGAGCAGTTCGACGATGCGGTCCGAGACGGCGTCGAACTCGGTGGTGGTGAGGTTGTTGCGCTCCGCGGAGAGGCTCTGGAGCATGGAGTTCACGACGCGGCCGAGACCGGTGGTCAGATCGAGCCCGGTGGCCAGCGGTGACTTCCGGTTCAGCGGGCCGTCGATCTCACGGGCGGGGATGGAGAAGATGAACCCCCGCAGGGACGCGTCGTGCAGTAACTGGAAGGGCGCTCCCAACGTCATCAGGCTCCCCATGCCCGGGGTCAGCCGCGCCTCCTGGTCGTCCTGCCGCAGGACCAGCTCCCCGCGGAGCGGGAGGAGGAACCGGTAGTCGTGGTCCGGCTCCTGGCGCACCAGCCGCGGCGTCCGGACGTACTCGATCCGGTCGCACCGCCAGTCGACCAGCTGGTACGTGTCGGTGCCCTGCCGGGTCATCTCGCCCCGGAACGTCCCTGGGTCGGCATATCTGAAGTCCATCGGGGTCTGGTACGACCCGACGTGTTCGCTCCAGAAGTCGGTCCGCTCACGCGGATCCACCTCGCCGGTCGCCTGCGACTCCACGATGTAGGTTCCCGCGGGCAATGCACTTCCTCCGCCCAGAGTTGCCCGGCCGTCGTCGAAGGCATCGCTCAACTGGCCTTCTCGCAACGGCAGTTACGGTCGGAAAGGCTAGTGCAGACATTCCGTTTCCGGCCCTCTTCGGCAGCGTACTAGTGGTGGACGGCACGCAGGCATATGCCAATCGAAGTGCGGCCGGTGGTGCGCCTGAGGGCAACTTCCTTGCGCGCGCGAGCAAGTGCGCGCGCCCGCTCGCTACTACCGTCGGGCGCCCCGTCACCCATCTCCCTCCCGCCTTTGAGGACTTCATGAAGGAACAGATACCGGAGGCGGTGTTCTGGTGCGTGGCCGTCGGCCTGCTCGCCGTCACCGTGCTGCTGGTGCGCCAGCGCGGGATCACCTCGCTGCTGCGCCGACGCAACGCCGAGCTGGCCGAGGACCTGCGGACCCGGGAGGAGGAGGTACGGCACCTGGCGGCCGTACGCCTGCCCGCGCTGGAGGACCATGGCGCCCGGCAGTCCGAGCCCGTGCCCGGCATCGGACTGCTCGACGCGCGGCTGGCGGGCAGCGGCTTCGCGAAGTCCCTCGACCATGTCCTGGAGCGGTTCGCCACCGCCGTGGAGCACGCGCAGGCCCGCGCCGACCAGTCCGCGAAGGCCGCCCTGAAGTCGTCGATGCGCTCGATCCAGGCGCTGGCCAACGAGCAGCAGGTCGCCATCTCCGAGATGCAGGACCGGCACGACCGCCCCGACGTGCTGCGCGACCTGCTCGAAATCGACCACGCCAACGCCCAGTTCGGCCGTCGCGCGCAGGCCATCGCCGTGCTGTGCGGCTCCTGGCCCGGCCGTCAGCGCGCCATCTCCGCGCTGATCGAGGTCGTCCGCGGCGCCACCTCCCGCATCCGCGACTACCGGCGCGTCCAGATCCACGGCCAGGCCGACATCGCCGTGGAGAGCCGGGCCGTCGAACCCGTCGTGCTCACCATCGCCGAGCTGCTCGACAACGCGGCCCGCCACTCGCAGCCCAACACCAAGGTCGAGGTCAACGTCCAGACGGTGCACAACGGCGCCTGCGTGGTGATCGACGACGCGGGTGTCGGCATGGACGCCCATGTGACGGAGCGCGCCGCCGCGCTGCTGTCCGGGCGGTACGCGGTGGACGTCACCCGGCTCGACGATCCGCCGCAGTTCGGCTTCGCCGTCATCGGCGTGCTCGCCGCGCGCTACGGGTTCAGCGTCTCCGTCGACACCCGCTCCCCGTACGGCGGTGTCCGCGCCGTCGTGTTCCTGCCGTCCGCCCTGCTCACGCACCGGGACCCCGCGGAGGAGCTGCCGCCCGTGACCGTACCGCCGATCCGCGAGGCCGCTCGTGCGACCGCCGCCGCCCGGACTGCCGGGGCCCAGGCTGGGGGTCGGTCCGGGCCCGAGTCCGACTCCGAGTCCGGCGCCGGGCCCGAGTCCCAGCCCCGGTCCGTGGGTACGTCCGCATCCGCCGTTGCGTCCGAGGCCGCGACCGCAGCCGCACCCGCACCCGCCGAGGTGGCGACCACGGCCGGTGGGCTGCCCAGGCGCCGCCGCCGGGACCGGGCGCGGCCGGAGCCCGAGGCCGCCGCGCGGCCCGCGCCCACGCCGGTCGAGGACCCCGGCGCGCGTTCGGCCGAGGAGACCGCCCGTCGCATCGGCGCGTTCGCCCGGGGCACCCGGCACGGTCGCGCCGACCAGGAGGCCGAGGAGGCCGAGAAGGCCGAGGAAGCCCAGGGCGGCATGGCCGGCGGGGACGGCGTACAGGACTTTTCAGGCACTCCCCACGACGAAGGGAACACCCAAGGATGATCGAGCCCGCGAAGAACGAGTTGGGCTGGATGCTCGATGAGGTCCTGAAGGTCCCTGAGGCGCGGCACGCGATCCTGCTCTCGGCCGACGGCATGCTGCGCGCCCACTCCGCGGACATCGGCAGGGACGACGCCGAACGGCTCGCCGCGGGGCTCTCCGGCGTCCAGTCGATCAGTCGCAGCACGGCCGAGTTCTGCGGTAACGCGGGGACCCCCTGGCGGCAGACCCTGATCGAGTTCGGGCACGGCTACGTCTTCCTGGTGGCCGCGGGCGAGGGTGCCTACCTCGCGGTCTCCACCACCGAGCACGTCGACATGGAGGCCGTCACGTACCGCATGCACAAGCTGGTCGACCGGCTCGGCAAGGAGCTGACCAGCCCGGCACGTCAGGATGCCGGCAGCCCGGCATGACACCGCCCAGGCGTCCCGGAGGGAAGCTGGTGCGGCCGTACGTCGTCACGGACGGCCGCTCCCACCCGACCCGCAACACCCTGGACCTGGTCACGCTGGTGATCGCCGCCGACGATCTGCCGCTGACCGGACTGAGCCCGGAGAAACGGGCGTTGATGGAGCTGTGCCGGCCCGGCGCGCTGTCGGTCGCCGAGGTGGCCGGACATCTGTCGCTGCCGGTCAGTGTCACCAAGGTGCTCATCGCCGACCTCATGGACAGCGGCCATGTCGTCACCCGCGCCCCCGTCCCGACCGCCCGGCCGTCCGAGACCCGCATCCTCCAGGAGGTCCTCGATGGGCTCCGCGCCCGCCTCTGAAGCCGCTCACCTCCCCGGCAGCGTGCAGACCGCCGTCAAGCTCCTGATCGTGGGGCACTTCGCGGTCGGCAAGACCACGTTCGTCGGCGCCCTGTCCGAGATCCGGCCGCTGCGCACCGAGGAGGTCATGACCCGGGCCGGGGCGCTCGTCGACGACCTGGCGGGCACGAAGGACAAGACGACCACCACGGTCGCCCTCGACTTCGGCCGGCTCACCCTCAACGACTCCCTGGTGCTCTACCTCTTCGGCACGCCGGGCCAGCAGCGCTTCACCGAGTTGTGGCAGGACATGACCCGCGGTGCGCTCGGTGCGCTCGTCCTCGCGGACACCCGGCGGCTGGGCCAGTCCTTCGATGTCATGGGCGTCCTGGAGGAGTTGGGGCTGCCGTACGCCGTCGCCGTCAACGACTTCGACGGCGCCCCCGGGCATGACCTGGACGAGGTCCGCGACGCCCTCGACCTGCTCCCCGAAACACCCCTCGTACGGTGTGACGCCCGCGACCGGGTGTCCTCCACCCATGCGCTGATCGCCCTCGTGGAGTACCTCCTGACCCGCAAGGTCGGCAACGGCAGCGGCAGCGGGAGCGGGAGCGGGAGTGGCAACAGCGACAGAACCGGTACCAGCGACAGTGACACCGAACTGGAGCACGCGTGACCTCCCCCGACGCGCCCGTCCCCGCCCCGGCCCCGCCCCCGGGCTGTCCCTTCCACCAGCCGATGTACGGACCCGAGTTCGCCGCCGACCCGGCCGCCGTCTACGGCAAGCTGCGGGCGCACGGGAACACCGCACCGGTCGAACTCGCCCCCGGTGTCCGTGCCACCCTCGTCACCGGGTACGAGGCGGCGCTGCACGTCCTGCGCAGCCCGGAGACCTTCTCCAAGGACCCCCGGCGCTGGCGCGACCTGGCCGACGGCACGGTTTCTCCGGACAGCCCGGTCGTGCCGATGATGATGTACCGGCCGAACGCGCTGTTCACCGACGGCGAGGAGCACCGCAGGCTGCGCGGCGCCATCACGGACAGCCTGGCGCGCGTCGAGCCCAACACCCTGCGGGGATACGTCGAGCGCAGTGCCGACACGCTGATCGACCTGATGGCGCCGCGCGGCGCGGCGGATCTGCTCGGTGAGTACGCGCAGGTGCTGCCGCTGCTGGTGTTCAACCGGCTTTTCGGCTGCCCGCCCGATCTCGGTGAGCGGCTGGTCGAGGGCATGTCCGGGATCTTCGACGGGGTGGACGCGCAGAAGGCGAACGAGTTGCTCGCCGCGACGCTGTTCGATCTGGTCTCGTTGAAGCGCGTGCGGCCGGGGCCGGACATGACGTCCTGGCTCATGGCCCACCCCGCCGGGCTCACCGACGAGGAGATGATCCACGAACTCGTCGTCTTGATGGGGGCCGGTACCGAGCCCCAGCAGAACCTGATCGCGAACAGCTTGCGGCTGCTGCTGTCCGACGACCGGTTCGCGGGCAGTCTGGGTGGTGGCAGTCTGCCGGTGGACGATGCCCTCGACGAGGTTCTGTGGACCGATCCGCCGATGGCCAACTACGCGGTGCACTATCCGGTGCGGGACGTCGTGTACGAGGGCACGCTGCTGTCGGCGGGTGATCCGGTCGTCGTCAGTCTCGCGGCGGCGAACACCGATCCGGCTCTGACCTCCGATCAACGGGCCGGTAACCGGGCCCACTTGGCGTGGAGCGCGGGGCCGCACAACTGTCCGGCGCAGGGGCCTGCCCGGTTGATCGCGGCGGTCGCGGTGGAGAAGCTGCTGGATCGGTTGCCGGATGTGGAGCTGGCGGTTCCGGTGGGTGAGCTGGAGTGGCGGCCGGGGCCGTTTCATCGGGCGTTGGCTTCGTTGCCGGTGCGGTTTCCGGTGACGGGGGTTGGTGGGGAGCCGCTGGCGCGGGAGCGGGAGGCTGTGGGTCGGTCCGTGCTGCCGGCGCTTGCCGGGCAGCCCGAGCCGGCGGTGCCGGCGGTGCCTGTTCGCCCGGTGGGTGCCTGGGCTCGGCTGAGGGGCTGGTGGCGCGGGGAGTAGGTGCGGGTGTTCGTGTGGGTGCGGGTTCGTTGTGGCTGGTCGCGCCGTTCCCCGCGCCCCTGGGTGGGTGGGGGCTGGGGCTGGTTTGTTGGGGGTCGGGGGTGCGGCGGGATGTCCGTCCGCAGCCGCTGACGTAAAGCGCGGTTGTGGCTCTGTGGCCCGGCACTGATGTCGTCGTACGCTGCGGACGGACATCCCGCCGCACCCCCTCCACCCGGTGGACATACCGAGCGCCCCGGCCCCGCAAGGGGCGCGAGGAACTGCGCGAGCAACCCAATACGGCCGGTACTTCGACATCCGGCAGTGGCGCCCCGTCAGGGGCGCGGGGAACGGCGCGAGCAACCCAATACGGCCGGTACTTCGACATCCCGCAGTGGCGCCCCGTAAGGGGCGCGAGGAACTGCGCGAGCAACCCAAGACAACCCGCACTTGGCAACTGGCGGTGGCGCCCCGCAGGGGGCGCGGGGAACTGCGCGAGCAACCCCCACCGGCCGTGAGGCTCAGTCGGCGGTGTTGAGGTGTACGGGCAGGGATCGGTGGCCGTTGGAGATGAAGGAGGCCACCGGGGTCAACTCAGGTGATGGGACGGCGAGTTCGAGGTTGGGGTAGCGGTCGAAGAGGGCCGGAAGCGCGACCCGGGCCTCCATACGCCCCAGCGGAGCGCCGAGGCAGAAATGGATGCCGTGGCCGAAGGCCAGGTGCTCCTTGCCGAGCCGCGTGACGTCGAACCGGTCGGCGTCCGCGCCGTGATCCGCGGGATTCCGCCCGGCAGCGGCGTACGCGGCGAGAATCGCCTCGCCCTTGGCGATCACCAGCCCCTCCGGACCACCGAGTTCACCGACGGCCAGGTCCTCCACCGCGTACCGCAGCGGCAGGCTGGCGACCGGCGCCTGCACCCGCAGCGTCTCCTCGATCACGTCGTCCCAGCCGGCCCGGCCCGCACGGACGTGTGCGAGCTGCTCCGGGTGGGTGAGCAGCGCGTGGATGGCGTTGTCGATGAGATTGACCGTCGTCTCGTGACCCGCGCTGATCATCAGCACCAGCGTGTCGAGCAGCTCCTGCTCGCTCAGCCGCGTGTCGCCCTCCTCGTCGCGCGCCGCGATGAGCGCGGAGGTGAGGTCGTCGCCTGGCAACTCCCGTTTGGTGGCGACGAGTTCACCCAGGGCGGCGTACAGCCTCCCGTAGATGTCCGTGACCTCCTCCGGGGTGGCGGCGGTGTTGAAGACCCCGTCCACGACGGCCCGTAACTCCGCGCCCTTCTCCTCGGGCAGTCCGAACAGTTCGCTGATCACCTGGATCGGCAGCGGGTAGCAGAACTCCTCGCGCAGATCGACGGCTTCGCTCCGCCGCCCCGCCTCGTCGATACGGTCGAGCAGACCCTTGGTGATCTCCTCGACGCGCGGCCGCAGCGCGGCGGTCCGGCGCGCGGTGAACGCCTTGGAGACGAGGGTCCGCAGCCGTTTGTGCTCTCCGCCGTACGCCGTGAACATGTTCTGCACCGCGACCCAGGTGAACAGCGGCCACTCCGGGGAGATCTCCCCGTTGATCCACAGCGGCCAGTGCCGCCGCGGGTCCTTCGACACCCGCGGGTCCGTGAGCAGCCGCTTCAGCAGGTCCGTACTGCTGACCGCCCATGCCTCGACGCCGTCGGGGAGCTCGACCCGGGTCACCGGCCCGCGCGCCCGTATCCGCGCGGCCTCGCCGTGGATGTCGTGACCGGACGGGTCGATGACGATGGAACCCTGCTCTGTCATGGGAGCCTCCCAGTACTCGAAACTCGGATCTCGTACCGCGCGAACACCGATACGGCCGGTGACGTTACGCGGCCGTAGGGTGCGCGAACGAGGCCGCGTGAAGCGCACTGCGTATGTCGTCAAGTTCCCTACGCGTACCGGCAAGTCGGGGATCCGCGTCCGGCCTAGGGTCGTGCTTCCAGGTGAGAGGCGGTGAGAGCCATACCGGCCAGCGACGCCCCGAGGTGGCTGAAGCCCCTCGGCCCGGAGGTGCGGGCCCTGCCGGCCGGCGAGTGGTGGGACGCGGTACGGGTTCCCCTGGCCGCCGGCCTGCGCACCCTCGAACACCTCGGCCCCCGCACGGGAGCGGTGCTGGAGGACGGCTACGGCAGCGTCCTCTACTGGCTCGTCCCGCCGGGCACCGCCGCCGGCTGGGACCTGCCCCCGGCCCACGTCCTCGGCTCGGGCTCCCACGTGGCCATCCCGCCCCGGCACCGTACGTACCCGCCCGGGCCGCACTGGCGGGTGCCGCCGACCAGGACCCGGTACTGGACCGACCCGGACACCCTGCACACGGCCCTCCGCGCGGCCCTGCGAACCGCCCTCTCCTGAGACCGGACTCCGGCTCCGGCCGACCGGCACCGTCCTGAGCCCTGGCCTGACCTGCCCTGCTCGGGCGAACCTTCCCCGCTGTCCCGATCAGAGCGCGCGGCACATCTTGACGCGTCGAGTTACCGGTAACATCATGGTTCGGCGGAGCACACGATCATGTCCTTCGCCCACGGGATCGTGGGCCGTCAACTGGAGTCCGCGTGACCGACCACGTGACCGAACCGCCGACCGCGCAGCCGGTCACGAGCGGCCGTGCGGGGCCTCAAAAGGCCCCGCACGCATCAACGAGGGCTACGCGCCCGCGTACGGCAGCGTCCAGTCGCCGATGGGCGGCATGAAGGACTCCGGCCTCGGCCGCCGGCACGGCTCCGAGG
>NZ_JBFAHW010000205.1:0-10223 GCF_040654355.1 Streptomyces sp. NPDC050704
TTTCTGAGGTGTGTTTTTCCTTTTGGGGTTGTTTGGGGAGGGGGCCCCCGACCAACCCGCCCCCCCCCCCCTTCCCGTACACGGCTCGGCTATGCGTACGTCGTGATGTCCTTGACCACGGCGAAGGCGAGGCCGTACGCGCTCATCCCGCGCCCGTACGCACCGAGGTGGACCCCCTCCTGGGTGGAGCCCGCGAGGACCCAGCCGAACTCGGACTCGCGGTAGTGGAAGGGTGTGGGCACCCCGTCCACGGGGAGGGACAGCGACGACCAGTCGGAGCCGGTCAGATCGTCCGCGAGAACCCACGCGGTCTCGGTCTGCTGGTCCAGCCAGTCGTCGCGCAGGGTGTGGTCCATTTGGCCGGGCCAGGTGAAGGACAGCAGCCCGACTCCCGCGAGCCAGGCCGCGGAGGACACCGAAGTGGCCTCGAGCAGCCCGGTGCCGTCGGCGCTGCGGCGCACCGGGTTGGCCGCGACGGTGACCACGACCGCGAAGCGCTCCTTGTCCTCCGTGGACTCGCTGCGTACCGAAGGTTCGTCGCCATGTCCGATCGAGCCGTGCTCGACGGCTCCGTCGGCCGTGGCGCCGACCTGCATAAGCCAGCGCGGCCCCGTGAAGGCCTCGTCGAGGCCGTACCACGGGAAGGGCGCCAGCAGGTAGCCGTCGACCGTGCGCCGGGCGGAGGGGACCTGTTGTCCGCCCTCCGCAGCCGGCGCCTGCGCGCCTACCCGACTTGTCGTCTCCATGTGCCCGGACGCCTCCTCGCTCTCGTCGGACCGAACGGCCCGCCCCCCTTCGGGCGTCCTCCGGTCCGGACAACAACTAGGCAGAATAGCCACAGCTTCCGGGCGGGCCGGTATACCGGTCGCCTCGTAGGGCGCGTACGCGTCAAATCCGGCCCGCTGTGAACAGGCAGGATCCGGGCCACGTATGCCGCGTATGAGGAGCGGGCGGGCGTACGACCCGGCGGAAGCCGGCTCGGGACGGCGGGCGCGCCGCTGTCGTGAGACAGGCCGCAGGCGCACGCCTCGCGCTCGGGTCATGCCCGCGCGAAGGCCCAGGTCGCATTCGTACGGAGACGCGAACCGCGAGACGTGAGCCACGCCGGGCGAAGGCTCTGGTTCTTCGAAGGCTCTGGACCTCGAACGCTCAGGTCGCGTCCGCGTCGAACGGCGGGCGCTCGTCCGGGGCGGGCTTCTCGTCCTTCTTCGTCATGTCGACGGTGCCGCCGGACGAGGAGGAGCCGGCGGAGTCCGAGCCGGCGGACGACGACTCGGCCGCACGGCCGTGCACGGCGTCCGTGACCTCGGCCATCTCCTTCTTCAGGTCGAAGCCGTTGCGGATCTCCTTGAGCCCCAGCTCGTCGTTGTCCAGCTGCTTGCGGATGAACGTCTTGGGGTTGAGGTCCTCGAACTCGAAGTCCTTGAACTCCGGGCCGAGTTCGTCACGGATGTCCGCCTTGGCGCTCTCCGAGAACTCACGGATCTTGCGGATGGTGCGCGTGACGTCCTGGATCATCTTCGGGAGCTTCTCCGGGCCGAAGACGAGCACGGCAAGGACAACGAGCGTCACCAGCTCAAGCGGTCCTATGTCATTGAACACCTTGCAGCTCCTTGCGATGTCCGCGGCCCTCGGCAGGTCTTTCCGTGGTCCGGGCCGGGTCCACGGTACCCGGCCATCCCGTCTGTCCGGTACTGTCCCGGGCCCTCCGACTGTGTGTACACGGCGGGTTTTCCGGGATGTTTGCCTTGTGGGGCGGGGTGAAGCGGGGATTCGGCCCGCTTCCTGTGAGGTTTCCGTCAGTCGCCGTCGGCGGAGCCGAGGACGAGGGAGACCTTCCGCTCCCTGCCGTCGCGCTCCAGGGTCAGCTCCAGCCGGTCACCGGGGCGGTGCGCGCGGGTCTTGACGATGAGCTCCTCGCCGGAGTGCACGCGCTGCCCGTCGACCTCGGTGATGACGTCACCGGCCTTGATGCCGGCCCGGTCGCCGGGGCCGCCCCGGTTGACCGGCGGGCCGCCGTCGTTGCTCTTGGTGCCGACACGGGCGCCGTCGCCCGTGTACTCCATGTCGAGCGTCACGCCGATCACCGGATGGGTGGCCTTGCCGGTGTTGATCAGCTCCTCGGCGACGCGCTTGCCCTGGTTGATGGGGATGGCGAAGCCGAGGCCTATCGAACCCGACTGGCCGCCCTCCAGGTCCGAGCCGCTGTCGGCGGAGCGGATGGCGCTGTTGATACCGATGACCCGGGCCTTGGAGTCGACCAGCGGGCCGCCCGAGTTGCCGGGGTTTATGGGGGCGTCGGTCTGCAGTGCGTCCACGTACGAGATGTCGCTGCCGTCGCCCTCCTCGCCGCCCGCCGTGATGGGGCGCTCCTTGGCGCTGATGATGCCGGCGGTGACCGTGTTCTCCAGGTCGAAGGGGGCACCGATGGCCACGACGGGG
Source organism: Streptomyces sp. NPDC050704 (assembly GCF_040654355.1). Taxonomy (NCBI): domain Bacteria; kingdom Bacillati; phylum Actinomycetota; class Actinomycetes; order Kitasatosporales; family Streptomycetaceae; genus Streptomyces; species Streptomyces sp. NPDC050704. Next base: position 2,443 of record NZ_JBFAHW010000205.1, read on the forward strand.
TCGCCGACCTGCACGTTGTCGGAGTTTCCGAGCGGGAGGGGCTTGAGGCCGCTGACGCCGGTGACCTTCACGACGGCGAGGTCGTAACCGCTGTCGTGGCCAACGAGCTCGGCCTTGGCGGACTCACCGCCACTGAAGGTCACGGATATCTGGCCGCTGCCGCCGGCCGGCTCGACGACGTGGTTGTTGGTGAGGATGTGGCCGCGCTCGTCCAGCACGAACCCGGTACCGGTGCCCTGGGCGTCCGAGCCGCTCACATGCAGGGTCACCACGCTGGGCAGCGCGCTGGCCGCGATCCCGGCCACGCTGTCCGGCGCCCGTCCCTTGGCCTCGGTGCCGGTCTGCGGCAGCTCGACCTTCTCGATCCCGCCGTTCCGCTCCAGATACGCCCCTACGGCCCCTCCGACGCCTCCGGACACGAGCGCGAGGAGCACCGCCGCGAGCACCAGGGTCTTCCTGGTCCGCCTGCGCCGCCCGCCCGTGCTCTCGACGGCGGCTCCGTTCTGCTGGAGCGGGGCCGCGGCCCAGGGGTCGTAATGCTGCCAGGGAGTTTGGGGGGCGGGCGCGGGGCCGGGGCCGGGGTGCGTGGGGGCACCGTGGACGTGGTTCCCCACGGGGTCATACCCGAAAGGCATCTCCGATCCGGAGACACCCCGGGTGGAGGCATCCCCGGTCTCGGCTCCGGTGGCCGCGTCCTGCGACGGGGCCCCGGCCGCCGGAACAGCCGTACCCCGCGCGGGAGTGGCCGCCGGGTGCTGCACCGGTGGCGCGGGCGCCCAGGGCCCGGGTCCGCCGTAAGGCGGCGTGCCGTAGCGATCCGGAGCGTGCAGGGGCTTGGGCCGGTCACGCTCACCGGCCGCACTCACGCCGTCGCCCGGTTCGCCCGCCACAGACACCCGAGCCGGACCGGAAACAGCGCCGGAACCAGAACCAGAGCCGGAGTCGGAGCCGGAGCGAGAAGCGGCACCGGCACCGGCACCGGCACCGGCACGAGAACCAGCAGGTTTCGCCAGCTCGAAGTCCCCGTCCATGTCGCCCTCACGAAGCCCGCCCATGGCACTCCCCCTGTCCGCGCCACCCTCGGCGGAACCCGCGCCTGTCGGCGTGGGGTCCGCAGGCGGGAACCCGTCCGAAACAAACCCGTCCGGCGCAGGATCCGTCGGCACGAACCCGTCCGACGCGGGATTCGTCGGCACGAACCCGTCCGGCGCAGGACCCGCCGGCACGAAACCCTCCGGAGCAGGACCCGCCGGCACGAACCCGTCCGGCGCGGGACCCGTCGAAACGAACCCGTCCGGAGCAGGACCCGCCGGGACGGAACCCTCGGGAGCAGGGCTCGTTGGAACAGGGCTCGTTGGAGCGGGACCGGCCGGAGTGGAATCCGGCACGCGGGTCCTGGGCCGGCTCCACCACTTCGGCTTCGTGGGCTTCCCCTCGTCCATGCTCTCCCCACACCTGACCCGCGGCACAGCACATCGGCGGTCACCGCGGTTTGTCGACTCCGCACCCGGGGTCCCTCCGGCGGGCGCGGCCCATCCCTGGATTCAACCAGGTTCACGGGCCGCCGCGCAGAGGGCCGGTTCAGCCCGAGGAGGAAGGCGAAGGTGAGGCGGACGAGGCGTGCGGTGGCAGGACGACCGGCAATCCGGGTGTCTCGAACTCCGTCGCCGTCGACCACGCGGTCAGCGTGACCGGCGCGGTGGCGGTGAGGGGGCGTATGAGCGGGGACATGACGGCGGCCCCGGCCACCACCGGAGCGGTCAGCGCGTGCAGCGACCGGGCGTTCTGCTCGGCGGCCTCGGCGGGTCCCGGCATGCCGGGCAGCAGCGGCGCGGACAACTCGGTCTGCGCGCCCCCCTCCTCGCTGAGGGAACGCTGTCCCTGGGCGAGCAACGGGCCCACGGACCGGCGGCGCTGCTCGGGCGCGGTCGCACCGCCCGAGCCCGGTCCTCGCATCGGCGTCACATTGCTGCCGGCACCGGAACCGCCTCGCGCGTCCGCGGTGTCGGTCGGACCACCACCGGTCGACACCCCGCCGAGCGCGATCGCGGCGAGGGACACGGCGCCGGCCGCGGCGGCCGCGAAACGCAGGCCCCGTGAGGCCGACCGCTCGGCCTCACGTCGGCTGATGTCATGGATACGGAACCCGCGCTGCTCCGAGGGCAGCACGGCGGCATGCGGACCGGACGGCACGTAACCGAATGACTCCGGCTTCATGCCGAAGACTCCGGACGCCCCGAACCCTCCCCCGCTCAGCGGCGAGCCATCGCCGTCCGAGTCGCCTCCCCCGGGGAGGCCCTGGAGACGGGCCAGAAAGCTTTCGGAGGGAGGCGGGGGGGCGACCTCCGCGAACACGTTCTTCAGTCGTCGCTGCTCGTCGGCTTCGGACTTGCACTTCGCGCACGTGGCGAGGTGGGCCAGGACGCGCTCGCGCGCCTCGTGGCCGAGTTCGCCGTCCACCAGGGCGGAGAGCCGGTCTCCGAGATGCTGCTCGGCAAGGGGCCGATCGGCAGGATTCAGCCGTGATCCACTCACGCGCTCGCGCCCCCTCCTCCCAGAGCGGGCACACCGGTGACCGCGAACCCGCGGCGCTCCTTGCGGGCCTCGGGCGACCGGTGGGCGAGAGCCTTGCGCAGCTGCGAGCGGCCGCGGTGGATGCGGCTGCGGACCGTGCCGAGCTTGACGCCCAGGGTCGCGGCGATCTCCTCGTACGAAAGCCCCTCGATGTCGCAGAGGACGACCGCGGCGCGGAACTCGGGCGCGAGGGTGTCCAGCGCCTGCTGGACGTCCGCGTCGAAGTGGGTGTCGTTGAAGACCTGCTGCGGGGACGGCTCGCGGCTGGGCAGGCGCTCGGCCGCGTCGTCGCCGAGCGCGTCGAAACGGATGCGCTGCTTGCGGCGCACCATGTCCAGGAAGAGGTTCGTGGTGATGCGGTGCAGCCAGCCCTCGAAAGTGCCCGGCGTGTAGGTCGACAGGGAGCGGAAGACCCGGACGAAGACTTCCTGGGTCAGGTCCTCGGCATCGTGTTGGTTGCCCGTCAGGCGGTAGGCGAGCCGGTAGACCCGGCCGCTGTGCGTGCTGACGATCTCCTCCCAGGTGGGCGGAGTCCACGCCTGCGAGTCCGCCTCGGACGTAAAGGTCGCGGTCTGAGCGGAGTCAGCAGCGTGGTAACGGTCAGCAGTGTTGTTCACGGATTTCGGCTCACCCGCCGATCTGAGCAGGCGCCGCAGCATCCCGCCTCGATCCACAGGCGCAGCCGCACCTCCCCTGTCGGCTCTGGTGGTGTCCAGTGGAGCCCCTACCATAGCCACCTCGCCCGTTAGCTCCGGATAAGCGGTTTTACGAGAATTTGATACGCGCTCACGTCGCTGCGTCAGCACCTGCTGGGCGTCCTGATCCATCTGCTACCCCCGCGTTGTTCCCCACCCCCTCTAAACGCCCGGTCCCATCTGCGGGTTCCCGGCGGCAACGGATACAGTCACGCCCAGGCAACCACGGGGACAGGAGAGGGTCATTACCGGCAACCGGCTGACGAGCTGGGCGTTCGCCGACGCCTTTGTCGCCGAGGACGACACGCTGCACTGGGCCCGCGAGCGGGCCCGGGAGGCAGGGCTGCGCTCGGTGTCTCCCGGCACGGGCGCCGCGCTGCGGTTGCTCGCTGCCACCGTGGACGCCAAGGCGGTCGCGGAGATCGGGACCGGAACCGGAGTCTCCGGGATTCATCTGCTGCACGGCATGCGGCCGGACGGTGTACTGACGACCGTCGATCCGGAGCCGGAGCACCAGCAGTTCGCCCGCCAGGCCTTCCGCGCGTGCGGCTTCGCCAGCAACCGGGCCCGCTTCATCCCGGGCCGCGCGCTGGACGTCCTGCCCCGGCTCGCGGACTCCGGATACGACCTCGTCTTCTGCGACGGCGACCGACTCGAAAGCCTCGAATACCTCGCTGAATCGTTGCGCCTGCTGCGCCCCGGTGGCCTGGTCGTCTTCGAGGGTGTCTTCGCGAACGGCCGGACGGTGGAGTCGGGCCCGCAGCCCACCGAGGTCCTCCGGCTGCGCGAACTGCTGCGCGCGGTCCGCGAGAGCCAGGAGCTGATCCCCTCGCTCCTGCCGGTCGGCGACGGCCTGCTGTGTGCCGTCAAACGCTGACCCCAGCACCGCGTAAACACCGAGCGGAACCCCACTGACCTGCACACATGACGCAGGGGCAGGTCAGCGACCTGTCCCTGAAAGACAACTGCCCCGGCACCGTGGCGCGGTGCCGGGGCAGCTGAAAGGTATGGTCGCGTTCCGCGTCAGCCGACGACCTTCTTGAGGGCGTCGCCGAGCGCGTCGGCCTCGTCAGGGGTCAGCTCGACGACGAGCCGACCGCCGCCTTCGAGCGGAACGCGCATGACGATGCCCCGCCCCTCCTTGGTCACCTCGAGCGGGCCATCGCCCGTCCGCGGCTTCATGGCCGCCATGCTCGTTCCCCTTCCTGAAACCAGCTCATCGTCGCCGACGGCCCCACTGAAGGGCACGCATCCACTCGTCGGACACGCGTCACCGGCATCGAACACATTGCTTCCAAGCCATTATCCCGCATCTCAGGACCCGATGACCAACATCAGTCGGCATCGCTTGCGCAACGCGCTTGAGCAAAACCACTCAATTCGGCGGTGCGACTGCGATACTCCGCCGCTGCATCGACTTTCGAACACCGGAATTCTTTGACACAGCTCACATGTCCGAACCCCGCCGCTCTCCGTGATCTCCGCCATGCTGTCCTCAGACGCAGAACGTACCGGCGGGTACGACAGAGCCGCGACACCGGAGGGGACCCATCATGGCCGACACCGTGCTCTACGAGGTGAGCGACGGACTCGCGACGATCACGCTGAACCGCCCCGAGGCGATGAACGCGCTGAACATCGAGACCAAGGTCGCCTTCCGGGACGCGGCACAGGCGGCCGCGGCGGACGAATCCGTACGGGCCGTGCTGCTCACCGCCGCCGGTGACCGGGCGTTCTGCGTGGGCCAGGACCTCAAGGAACACGTCGGCGGTCTGCTCTCGGCGCGCGAGTCGGGCGCGGGCGGCTCGGGCGCGGGCGTCATGAGCACGGTCCAGGAGCACTACAACCCGATCATGCGGGCGCTGACGGGGGCGGCCAAGCCGGTGGTGGCGGCGGTCAACGGCGTGGCGGCCGGCGCGGGCTTCGGTTTCGCCCTCGCCGCGGACTATCGCATCGTCGCGGACACCGCGGCCTTCAACACGTCCTTCGCCGGGGTCGCGCTGACCGCGGACTCCGGGGTCTCGTGGACACTGCCGCGGGTCGTCGGGCCCTCGCGCGCCGCGGATCTGCTGCTGTTTCCGCGCAGCATCACCGCGCAGGAGGCGTACGAGCTGGGAATCGCCAACCGGGTCGTGCCCTCCGCCGACCTTGCCGCCGAGGCGGTGAAGGTGGCCCGGGGGCTGGCCGAGGGTCCGACCCTGGCGTACGCCGCGCTCAAGGAGTCCCTCGCCTACGCGCTGTCGCACTCGCTGGACGAGGCGCTGGAGAAGGAGGACGAACTGCAGAACCGGGCCGGGTCCTCCGAGGACCACTTGATCGCGGTGCGGGCGTTCGTCGCCAAGGAGAAGCCGAAGTACTTGGGGCGGTAACGGTTCGCTTCGCTGGATTTGGCGGTCGAAGGTGGTTCGGAAGCTAACGGCCGGTGGGGGCTGATCGCGCAGTTCCCCGCGCCCCTTGGGGCGCGGCGCCTCGGACCGTGCAGTCTGCCAGGTGGTCGTCCACCAGGCCGCAGGCCTGCATCAGGGCGTAGGCGGTCGTCGGGCCTACGAAGCGGATGCCTTGCTTCTTCAGGGCTTTGGAGAGGGCGGTCGACTCGTCGGTGACCGCGGGGACGTCGGCGAGGGTCTTCGGGACGGCTCGGGTCGCCGGGTCCGGGGCGTACGACCAGATCAGGTTGTCCAGGTCGCCCGGCGCCCAGTCGGAGAGCACACGTGCGTTGGCGACCGTCGCGTCGATCTTGGCGCGGTTGCGGATGATGCCCGGGTCGGCCAGCAGCCGTTCCTTGTCCGTGTCCGTGAAGGCCGCCACGTCGGCGATCCTGAAGCCGGCGAAGGCGGTACGGAAGCCCTCGCGGCGGCGCAGGATCGTGATCCAGGACAGGCCCGACTGGAAGGCCTCCAGGCACAGCCGCTCGTACAGCGCGTCGTCGCCGTGGACCGGGCGGCCCCACTCCTCGTCGTGGTACGCCACGTAGTCCTCGGTCGACAGGGCCCAGGGGCAGCGCAGGGCGCCGTCGGGGCCCGCCAGGGCTTCGCTCACCGGTGGTCCTCCTCGCCGGGCTTCTCCAGCGAGGCGAGCCGGGCGGCGCGGGCCCCCGCCAGGGCGGACTCCAGGTCGGCGATCCGGGCATCCCGCTCGGCCAGTTCGGCACCGAGTCGGCCCAGGGCGTCGTCCACGTCCGCCATGCGGTAGCCGCGGACCGCCAGCGGGAAGCGCAGTGTCTCCACGTCGGCGCGGTGCACGGGGCGGTCCAGGGGCAACGGGTCATGGAGGTGCTCGGGCGGGACCTCGGGGAGGGCGCCGCTCTCACCGCCGCCGACCACGGCGAGAACCACCGCGCCGACCACCACGACGAGGGCGACGACCAGGAACAAGAACATGAACATCGCTGAGGTCCCCACGCTCTGATGCCGACGCGGACGCGTCGGCACGGAAAGTGTCAGGCTCCGATCGTGCCATGCGACTCTGACAGTTAGGGTCGCAGGCGGCGGAACCGCGACAACCGCCGAGAACTACTGGGAGAGGTCACAGGGGATGCTCAGGCTGGGCAGGCGTGAGTTCGACGCGCACGAGCCGGTGATCATGGCGATCGTGAACCGGACCCCGGACTCCTTCTACGACCAGGGAGCCACCTTCCGCGACGAGCCCGCCCTCGCGCGCGTGGAGCAGGCGGTCGCGGAGGGTGCCGCCATCGTCGACATCGGCGGGGTCAAGGCCGGCCCCGGCGAGGAGGTGACGGCCGAGGAGGAGGCGCGGCGGACGGTCGGTTTCGTCGCCGAGGTGCGGCGCCGCTTCCCGGACGTGGTCATCAGCGTCGACACCTGGCGGCACGATGTCGGCGAGGCCGTCTGTGAGGCGGGGGCCGATGTGCTCAACGACGCCTGGGGCGGCGTCGATCCGCGGCTCGCGGAGGTCGCCGGGCGGTACGGGGTGGGGCTGGTGTGCACCCATGCGGGCGGTACGCAGCCCCGTACGCGGCCGCACAGGGTCGCGTACGACGATGTGATGGCCGACATCCTGCGCGTGACGCTGGCGCTGGCGGAGCGGGCCGTTTCGCTCGGGGTGCCCCGGGAGTCCGTGCTCATCGATCCGGGGCACGATTTCGGGAAGAACACGCGGCACAGTCTTGAGGCCACGCGGCGGCTGGGCGAGATGGTGGAGACCGGGTGGCCGGTGCTTGTTTCCCTCTCCAACAAGGATTTTGTGGGCGAGACGCTCGACAAGCCGGTCAAGGAGCGGGTTGTGGGGACGCTGGCGACGACTGCCGTGTCGGCGTGGCTGGGGGCGCAGGTGTATCGCGTGCATGAGGTCGCCGAGACGCGTCAGGTGCTGGACATGGTGGCGTCGATCGCCGGGCGGCGGCCTCCGGCGGTGGCCCGGCGGGGGCTGGCGTAGCCGTTTTCCTCGCCCCCGCCGCCCCTACCCGTCCCCTGGGGCTCCGCCCCAGACCCCGTGTCGTGTGTTGTCGGGTGCGGGTGGGTGGGGGCTGGTCGCGCAGTTCCCCGCGCCCCT
>NZ_JBFAHW010000206.1:0-10165 GCF_040654355.1 Streptomyces sp. NPDC050704
GCCCGTCCGGCGTTTGAGGACGAGGCCGTTCAGGCCGATCAGCGGGGGTCTGGGGGCGGAGCCCCCAGGGATGGGACGGGTAGGGGCGGCGGGGGCGAGGAACCCGGCCCGCACCCGCCGCGCATCGTGGCCGCATGCGGACTACCGCACCCCGCCCCGTGGTGGCACGCTGCCGTCTATGGGGGCATTGAGGCGTATACGGCGTCGGCCGGGCGGCGGGCGGCGGGTACCGGCGCTGGCCGGGCTCGGCGTCGTGGCCGTGTTCGGGGTGGCCGCGTGTGAGCCGGGGGACGGGCTGAGCACCGCGGCGGTGGCGATCACCACGGACCAGACGGGGACCCGCGAGTTGGAGCGGCAGGGCGTCGACGTGCAGTGGCTCAGCTGCACGGCCGCGTACGACGACGAGGTGACCGCCGGGAGCTCGCCGAGCGAGCAGAGCTCGGCGACCGTCGACTGCGTGGGGGAGGACAAGGACGGGCGGGACATCACCATCAAGGGCAAGGTCACGGAGGAGGTCGACGGGAACTGCGTGCGGGGCGACCTCACCGCCAAGGTGGGCGGCAAGGAGTGGTTCCGCGTGGACGTGCTCGGGAACTGCCGGGCCGATACGCCGACCACCGGGTCGCCGTCGACCCCGCCCGTCGACCACGAGACGACTCCGCCGCCGCACGAGCAGCCCGGACCGACCGTCACCGTCACCAGGACCGTCACCGAGTACCCGCATCCCACGTGCTCCTGCTTCCAGGGCAAGTGATCTACCAGGAGAAGTGATCGAAAGGCCTGGCCGCCGGGAGGGGCGCTGCATAGGGTGATCGGGTGACACAGCCTGCATCCGGTACATCTCCCACATATCTCCGCTACCCCCATCTGCACGGTGAGTTGATCGCCTTCACCGCCGAGGACGACGTCTGGGTCGCGCCGCTCGACGGCGGCCGCGCCTGGCGCGTCAGCTCCGACAACGTCCCGGTGAACCATCCGCGTATCTCCCCGGACGGGACGACCGTCGCCTGGACCTCCACCCGCGACGGGGCCCCCGAGGTGCATGTCGCCTCCGTCGACGGCGGCCGTACCAGGCGCCTGACGTACTGGGGGAGCTGGAAGACCCAGGTGCGCGGCTGGACCCCGGACGGACAGGTGCTCGCGCTCAGCACCCAGGGCCAGGCGAGCCTGCGCCGCAGCTGGGCCCGGGCCGTCCCGCTCGACGGCGGTCCGGCGACCACCCTTCCGTACGGGCCGGTCGGCGATGTGGCGTACGGGCCGGGGACGCTCCTGCTGTCCGCGCCCATGGGGCGTGAGGCCGCCTGGTGGAAGCGGTACCGGGGCGGCACGGCGGGCAAGCTGTGGATCGACCGGGATCGGGATCGGGATCAAGACGGGGGCGGGGGCGGGGGCGGGGGCGGCGAGTTCGTACGGCTGCACGCCGAGCTGGACGGGAACATCGAGTACCCGATGTGGGTGGGGGAGCGGATCGCCTTCCTCTCCGACCACGAGGGTGTGGGGGCCGTCTACTCCTCCCTCGCCGACGGGTCCGATCTGCGGCGGCACACGGGAGTTGAGGGCTTCTACGCCCGGCACGCGTCCACCGACGGCACGCGTGTCGTGTACTCGTCCGCCGGTGAGCTGTGGATTCTCGACGACCTCGACGGGGCCGAGCCGCGGCGGCTCGACGTCCGGCTCGGCGGGCAGCGCGTCGATCTGCAGCCGCATCCCGTGAACGCCGCCCGCTGGTTCGGAGCCGCCGCGCCCGACCACACCGGACGCGGCAGTGCGGTCTCCGTGCGCGGGGCCGTCCACTGGGTCACCCACCGCTCCGGGCCCACCCGTTCGCTCGCCGCCGAACAGGGCGTACGGGCCCGGCTGCCCCGCACCTTCCGCGTGGACGGCGAGGAGCACGTGGTGTGGGTCACGGACGCGGAGGGCGAGGACGCGCTGGAGTTCGCTCCGGCCACCGGAGTCGCGCCGGGAGCCACCCCGCGCAGGATCGCCGCCGGGCAGCTCGGGCGGGTGCTCGGCCTCGCCATGGCGCCCGACGGCAGCCGCGCCGCCGTCGCCACGCACGACGGGCGGGTGCTGTTCGTCGAGCGGGAGACCGGCGAGGTACGGGAGGTCGACCGCAGCGAGGACGGCGAGGTGTCCGGGCTCGTCTTCTCGCCCGACTCGGCCTGGCTCGCCTGGTCGCACCCCGGCCCGCGGCCGCTGCGCCAGCTGAAGCTCGCCAACGCCGCGGACCTGTCGGTGACCGAGGCGACGCCGCTGCGGTTCCGGGACTACGCGCCCGCGTTCACGCTCGACGGCAAGCACCTCGCGTTCCTGTCCGCGCGGTCCTTCGACCCCGTCTACGACGAGCACGTCTTCGACCTGGCCTTCGTCGGGGGTTCGCGGCCGCATCTCATCACCCTCGCCGCGACCACGCCCTCGCCCTTCGGACCGCAGCGGCACGGCCGTCCCTTCGAGGCGCCCGACAAGGACGAGACGCCCGACAGCGAGGGCTCGCCCGCCACCCGGATCGACCTCGACGGGCTCGGCGACCGCATCGTCCCGTTCCCGGTCGAGGCCGCCCGCTACACCGGGCTGAAGGCCGCCAAGGACGGGGTCCTGTGGCTGCGGCACCCGGTGCGCGGCGTGCTCGGCGCCTCCCGCGCGACCCCCGACGACCCGGACCCGAAGACCGACCTGGAGCGTTACGACCTCGTCCAGCAGCGCATCGAGCACCTCGCCTCGGACGCCGACGGCTTCATGGTCACCGGCGACGGCAAGCGGGTCCTGCTGTGGACCGACGGCAAACTCAAGGTCGTACCGAGCGACCGGCGCGCCTCGAACGACGAGGAGAGCGACACCAACATCACCGTCGACCTGTCGCGCATCCGCCAGAGCGTCGACCCGGCCGCCGAGTGGCGGCAGATGTACGACGAGACCGGCCGCCTGATGCGGGACAACTTCTGGCGGGCCGACCTGGGCGGAACGGACTGGGACGGGGTCCTCGACAGGTACCGGCCGATCCTGGAGCGGGTCGCCACCCACGACGACCTGGTGGACCTGCTCTGGGAGGTGCACGGCGAACTCGGTACCTCGCACGCGTACGTCATGCCGCGCGGCGGGTACGGCAGCGGGGAGCGGCAGGGGCTGCTCGGCGCCGACATCTCCCGTCACGAGGACGGCCCGCAGGGCACGGCGCAGTGGCGGATCGACCGCATCCTGCCCTCAGAGACCTCCGACCCCGACGCGCAGGCGCCGCTCGCCGCACCCGGCGTCGCGGTGCGCGCGGGCGACGCGATCGTGGCCGTCTCCGGGCGGCCCGTCGACCCGGTGACCGGGCCAGGACCGCTGCTCGTCGGCACGGCGGGCAAGCCCGTCGAACTGACCATCTCCCCGGCGGGCGGCGGCGATCCGCGGCACGCGGTGGTCGTGCCGATGTCCGACGAGGAGCCGTTGCGCTACCACGCGTGGGTCGTCGACCGGCGTGCCTACGTCCACGAGAAGTCCGGCGGCCGGCTCGGGTACCTGCACGTGCCCGACATGCAGGCGCCCGGCTGGGCCCAGATCCACCGCGACCTGCGCGTCGAGGTCGCCCGCGAGGGCCTCGTCGTGGACGTCCGGGAGAACCGCGGCGGCCACACCTCCCAGCTGGTCATCGAGAAACTCGCCCGGCGCATCGTCGGCTGGGACCTCGCCCGCGGCATGCGGCCCACCAGCTACCCGGAGGACGCGCCGCGCGGGCCCGTCGTCGCCGTCGCCAACGAGTTCTCCGGCTCCGACGGCGACATCGTCAACGCGGCCATCAAGGCGCTCGGCATCGGCCCTGTCGTCGGCACCCGCACCTGGGGCGGCGTCATCGGCATCGACAGCCGCTACCGGCTCGTCGACGGCACGCTCGTCACCCAGCCCAAGTACGCGTTCTGGCTGGAGGGTTACCAGTGGGGCGTGGAGAACCACGGCGTCGACCCGGACGTCGAGGTGGTCCAGGCCCCGCAGGACCACGCGGCCGGCCGCGACGTACAGCTCGACGAGGCGATCCGGATCGCGCTGGCCGCGCTGGCGGAGAACCCGGCGAAGACGCCTCCGGTCCTGCCGGACGCGGGCGGACAGGAGTAGCCGGCAGGGGCAGGGGCAGCCCGGGGTCACGTGTCGAGGTCTGTGCCCCGGCTCCCGGCGAGGTCCACGAGCCGCAGTTGTCCGTACCCGCGGTGGGCGACGGGCAGCCGGAAGCGGGCCTCGCCGACGGGCAGCACGATCGACGCGTCGACCAGCGCGTCGAGTTCGCCGGACCCGGTGAAGAGGACCTGTACGTGGTCCCGGGTGAACTCGCCGGAGAAACCCGACAGCCGCGCCCACAGGAGCTGCTGCCTTCGGTTGCACAGCCGGTGGCTCCATTCGACGGCCCGCAGCAGCGTGCGGTGCCTCGCGGGTTCGACCGGTCCGCCGGTGAGTACCGCGAGGTGGCCGCCGGGCGCCGAGAGGTGCAGGAACAGTTCGCTCAGGTCCATCCGGCGCAGGGCACGCGCGGCCAGCAGGGAGCTGAGCGGGTCCCCGTCGAGGCGCTGGGCGAGCAGGACGGCCGACGGGTTCGGCAGCGGTACGCCCTGCCCCGCGGCATGCTCCTGGAGCAGCCGCGCGCCCTGCTCCAGGTTCAACGGGCCCACCCGGACCAGCAGTTCACCCGGAACCGTGAGCGGCCTGCGGCTGGTGGCCAGAATCCGCAGCCGGGGGCAGGCGTCGTGCAGCCGGCCGACCAGGTAGGCGCAGCCGGTGCGTACGTGCTCGCAGGTGTCCAGGACGAGCAGCCCCTCCTGCCGGGAGAGGAGCCGCAGCAGACCGGGAAGGGGATCGCCGCCCGTGCCGGGAGCGACCCCCAGTGCCTCGGCGACGGCCTGCGGGACCCTCGCGGAGTCCTGGCAGGCGGACAGATCCACCCGGTGCACGGGCAGCCCGGCCGTCCGCGCCAGCCGGGTGGCCAGCCGGGACTTGCCGATCCCCGCGGGGCCGGTGAGGGTCAACATCCCGGCGGCGACGAGCTGTTCGGTGAGGGCGTCGGCGTCCGAGACACCGGTGACGGGCGCAGGCTCACCGGCGACGGAGTCCGGGCGGCCGGGGGTGACGGGGTCTGGGTCACTCGGGACGGCAGGGCCTGGGTCACTCGGATCGGACATGTGCCAAGCGTGGCCGCGGTGGTGTCTCCCGAACGAGGGCGGACGCGGAACATCGGTATGCCGGCGCCGGAAGATCCGTACGTCCGGCGCCGGATGCGTACACCTAGTGGCAGCCTGCGGGGGCCGGTCGCGCGCTACCTACGTACGGGTCCGGTCGTGTTCCGCGCGGACCAGCGCGGCGACCTCCCCGCGTGAGGCGACGCCCAGTTTCGCCAGGATGTGCTCGACGTGCGCGTCGGCGGTGCGTTTGGAGATGACCAGTTTCTCGGCGATCTGCCGGTTGGACAGGCCCTGGTGGACGAGGGCGGCGACCTCGCGTTCGCGGCGGGTGAGGGCGGCGAGGGTGGGTGCCCGGGGCGCGGGGGCCTCAGGGAGCGGGTCGGACGGCTCGTCGAGCGCGAGGGCCACCGCCCGGCGCAGATCCAGCAGCTCACCCTCGGCGTACAGGCGGGCGAACTCCGCCTCTCCCAGGGCCTCTTTCATCTGGGCCTGGAAGTTCGCGTGCACGGCGAGCAGCACCGGGGAGTTGACCAGGAGCGGACTGACCCCTCGCCTGATGCCCGCCGCCGCGCCCTCCAGCAGGGCCGCGTGCGCGTGTCGTCCTTGGGCGGCCGTGATCCAGGCCAGGCCCGGCAGGACGTTGCCGAGGCCGGTCAGATCCGGCAGCCGGGCCAGACACCGCACCGTGTGCCGTGCCTGATCGAGCGCGCCGTCCAGGTTTCCCGCCATGAGGCGCACGAGGCTGAGGAAGGCTCCGGTGATGCCGGTCGCCCAGGCCTCGCCGCGCGGGAGGGTGTCCAGGGCGCGCAGCAGCAGCGCCTCGGCGGCTGCCGCGTCGCCGAGGACGAAGTGCCGGTCACCCATGTTCCGGTAGAGACCGCCGAGGATGTAGGGATCCCCGAGCTCGCGCGCGACGGGTTCGAGTTCCTCGTCGACCCGTTGGGAGTCCTCGATGCGACCGAGGTGCGTATAGGTGGTGGAGAGATACACCATGCTCAGGCCCCAGCCGTACCGGTCCCCCGCCTCCGTGCAGTACTCGGCCGCCCGGACGAAGTCGGCGACCGCATCCTCCCCGTCACCGTGGAGGAACGAGCACATTCCGCGCAGGAACCCCAGCCTGCCGAGGTCGCCCGGGGTACCCGTCCCCGTGTTGCGCGCCCGGGCACTCCAGCGGAGCCCCTCGACCAGCCGGCCGCGGCCGATCCACAGCCCGCTGAGCGCCCCCGTGAGGGCGACCGCGCCCGCTTCCTCACCCGGTGTGGACAGCGACCACTCCATGGCCGTACGGAAGTTGTCGATCTCCCGGTCGAAGCGATGGGTCCAGTGCACCTGCTCGGGCCCGAACCAGGCGGCGTGGCCCTCCAGGGCGGTCCGCAGGCAGTGGTCCCGGTGGCGGCGGGCGAAGGACCGCGACTGCCCGGACTCGGCGAGCCGCTCGGCGCCGTACTCCCGGATGGTGTCGAGCATCCGGTAGCGGTCGTCCTCCTCGCCCTCGTCCCGGATCACGATCGACTTGTCGACGAGGCCGATGAGGTGGTCGACGATGTCGTACCCGTCCAGGTCGCCGTCCGCGCAGACCTGTTCGGCGGCCTCCAGGCCGAAGCCGCCGGCGAAGACCGAGAGCCGGGCCCACAGGGCCCGCTCCTGCGGGGTGCACAGGTCGTGGCTCCAGTCGATGGCGGTACGCAGCGTCTGGTGGCGGGGATGGGAGCCGCGGCCGCTGCCGAGCGCCCGGAAGCGGTCGTCGAGGCGGCGCAGCACCTGCTCCAGGGGCAGCGCCCGCAGCCGTACCGCGGCGAGTTCGAGAGCGAGCGGAATGCCGTCGAGGCGCAGGCACAGGGCGGTGACCTGCTCCCGGTTGTCGGCGGTGAGGGCGAATCCGGGCCGGGCGGCCGCGGCCCGCTCGGTGAACAGCCGGACCGCCTCCGCCTCTTCGAGCGGACTGATGGTCAGCGTGTGCTCGGCGGGCACGTCCAGCGTCTGCCTGCTGGTGAGCAGCAGCCGCAGCCCCGGACAGGAGCTCAGCAGGATCTCGGCGAACATCGCGCAGGAGTCGACGAGATGCTCACAGGTGTCCAGGATGAGCAGCGACTGCTCCTCGCGCAGGAACTCCACCACCATGTCGAGCGGGGCGTGCCCCGGCGCCTCGGCCAGTCCGAAGGCGGCCCCGACGGCATGGGGGAGCAACTCGCCGTCCTTCACCCCGGACAGCTCCACCATCCGTACGCCGTCCCGGAATCCCTCGGCGACCGCGGCCGCCGCCCGCACCGCGATCCGGGACTTGCCGACACCGCCGGGCCCGAGCAGGGTGACCATCCGGGCGCTGCCGAGCAGCGCCCGTACGCCGTCGACCTCGGCCTGCCTGCCGATGAAACTCGTTGCCTCGCTGGGTAGTTCGCCGCGGTGCCAGTTCCAGGGGATTCCCGCCATGGCGCTCCCGCCTCCGTCCACAGCCGTCGCCTCATCGTACGGAAGCGGACACGCAGAGTAAGGGAAATCGAGCAGATTCCCTCGCGCACCGGCTTCCGGGCGGCGGGCGGCGGGACCGATACGATGCCGACGTAACGATCAACCCGCAGCAGCACGATCAACCCGCATCAGGAGCACGTTCAACCCGTATGAGGAGGCCGCGCATGGCAGGGGAGCCGCAGGACGACTGCCTGTTCTGCAAGATCGTACGAGGCAAGATCCCGGCGACCGTCGTCCGGGAGACCGACACGACCGTCGCGTTCCGGGACATCAACCCCCAGGCGCCCACCCACGTCCTGGTGATTCCGAAGGCCCACCACCGGGACGCCGCCTCCCTCGCCATCGCCGAACCGGAGATCCTCGCCGACGTCGTGCGCGAGGCCGGCGAGGTCGCCGCCGAGGAGAAGCTCGACAGCTACCGCGTCGTCTTCAACACCGGCAGTGGCGCAGGCCAGACCGTCTTCCACGTGCACGCCCACGTCCTGGGCGGCCGTGGCATGCAGTGGCCGCCGGGGTAACCGACCTTGTCCGTACGTGAACTGGTGGTCCTCGGCACCGCCAGCCAGGTCCCGACCCGGCATCGCAACCACAACGGCTACCTGCTGCGCTGGGACGGCGAGGGCATCCTCTTCGACCCCGGCGAGGGCACCCAGCGGCAGATGCTGCGCGCCGGGGTCGCCGCGCACGACCTGAACCGCATCTGCGTCACGCACTTCCACGGCGACCACTCGCTCGGCCTCGCCGGGGTCATCCAGCGGATCAACCTCGACCGGGTCCCGCACGAGATCACCGCGCACTATCCGCGCTCCGGAAAGCGGTTCTTCGACCGGCTGCGGTACTCGACCGCCTACCGCGAGACGGTCGAGCTCACCGAGGCCCCGGTCGACGCCGACGGAGTGCTCGCGTCCTCGAAGACGTACACGCTGGACGCCCGCAAGCTCTCCCACCCCGTCGAGTCGTACGGCTACCGGCTCGTCGAGCCCGACGGGCGGCGCATGCTGCCGGAGCTGCTCGCCGCGCGGGGGATCAAGGGGCCGGACGTCGGGCGGATCCAGCGGGAGGGAGCGCTGGGGGACGTCGGGCTCGACGACGTCAGCGAGGTGCGGCGCGGGCAGCGGTTCGCGTTCGTCATGGACACCCGGCTGTGCGACGGCGTGTACGCGCTCGCCGAGGGCTGCGACATGCTCGTCATCGAGTCGACGTTCCTGGACGCGGACGTCCAACTCGCCATCGATCACGGTCACTTGACGGCCGGTCAGGCGGGGGCGGTGGCGCGCGACGCGGGCGTACGGCACCTGGTGCTCACCCACTTCAGCCAGCGGTACTCGGAGCCCGAGGAGTTCGAGCGGCAGGCGCGGGCCGCCGGGTTCGAGGGGGAGCTGACCGTGGCGCACGATCTGCTGCGGGTGCCGGTTCCGAAACGGGTGTGAGCTGACCGTACGATGCTTTGATGTCCCTCCCGAAAGCTGAACTGCACCTCCATATCGAAGGCACCCTGGAGCCCGAGCTGGCCTTCGAGCTGGCCGCGCGCAACGGTGTCGCACTGCCGTACGCGGACACGGACGAGCTCCGCGAGGCGTACCGCTTCGAGGATCTGCAGTCCTTCCTGAACCTGTACTACGAGCTCATGGCCGTGCTGCGGACCGAGTCCGACTTCGAGGAGCTCGCCGACGCGTATCTCGCGCGGGCCGCGGCGCAGGGGGTGCGGCATGCGGAGATCTTCTTCGATCCGCAGGCGCACATCTCCCGGGGCGTGGAGATGGGGACGGTGGTCGAAGGGCTCGGGCGGGCGCTCGACCGCGGCGAGGCCGTGCACGGCGTCTCGACCCGGCTGATCATGTGCTTCCTCCGGGACGAGTCCGCCGAGTCCGCGATGGAGACCCTGGAGGCCGCGAAGCCGTATCTCGGTGCCGGCCGGATCGTGGGGGTCGGGCTCGACTCCGCCGAGGTCGGGCATCCGCCGCGCAAGTTCCGTGAGGTGTATGAAGCCGCTGCCGCTATGGGGCTGCGGAGGGTTGCTCACGCGGGGGAGGAGGGGCCGCCCGCGTACATCGTCGAGGCGCTCGACGTGCTCGGGGTCGAGCGGATCGATCATGGGCTTCGGTGCATGGAGGATCCTGAGCTGGTGGCTCGGCTGGTGCGGGATCGGGTGCCGCTGACGTTGTGTCCGCTGTCCAATGTGCGGCTGCGGGCCGTTGACGTGCTGGCGGAGCATCCCTTGGTGGCGATGCTCGACGCCGGGTTGGTGTGCACGGTCAACTCCGATGATCCCGCGTACTTCGGTGGATACGCCGGGGACAACTTCGATGCCGTGCGGGAGGCGCTGGGGTTGTCGCGGGAGCGGTTGCGGGAGCTGGCGCGGAACTCGTTCGTCGCGGCGTTTCTCGATGATGACGAGGAGCGGCGGGCTCGGTATCTGGCTGAGGTGGAGGCGTACGAGTTCGGGGGGTAGGGGGCTTCTTTCGCCCCCGCCGCCCCTACCCGTCCCATCCCCGGGGGGGGGGCCCCCCCCCCCCCCCCCACCCCATATCTGGTGTGGTTGTGGGTTG
>NZ_JBFAHW010000207.1:0-10095 GCF_040654355.1 Streptomyces sp. NPDC050704
GTTGGCCAAGCAACTCCAGGAGGTCCAGGCCTGAGCGGGATGAACTGGCGATCGCGGAGCGGGTGTTGAACCGCCTGGCCGAACAGGCCCGGGCCGACGCCGGCGACGAGCGGAAGGCGGTGCGTGAGGCGACGAGGCGGTCCGGCACAGGCCCGAGTACACAGACCCCTTTACTCGGCCGAGTACGCTGGACAGTGACCTCGAAGAACGACCCTTCGCAGGCCGCTCACCGATCACCTAACTGAGGGTCAAGGGGTCGCAGGTTCAAATCCTGTCGTCCCGACAGTGTGAAGGGTCTTCGCAGGCGAGAGCCTGCGGGGGCCCTTTTCGTATGGGTCGTTTCCGACTGGGGGAGTACTCGCCGGATCCGGATGCCGATGACGCGGCCGAGGATCCGGTCGGTACGGCAGCCGAGAATGCCGCAGGAACTGATCCCGGTCATCCGTGATGACGAGACCACGAAGGTCCTCCTGGACCTGGCGCTGTGGCTGGAGCTGTACGAGCCCGAGACTGTGCTGAGCTGGGCGGTTCCGGAGTGAAGGGTGGGGGTGTTACCGGTGTTGCCGCTGTCACCCCTGCCCCGTCAGTTGTTCCGGCAGTCGTCCAGGGCCCGCAGCGCCTCGGCCGCTGCCTCGCGTATGTAATCGAACGGGTCCGAGTCCAGGGCGGTGAGTCGGTCGCGTAGCCGCTCCTCGTCCGGGGGGAGCGTGCCCGTCTCCTTCACCCAGTGGGCGATCCCCTTCGCGGCGGCCTGGCGCACCCCCGTATCCACGTCGTCCAAGTGCCGCACGAAGAGCGGCAGATCGTGCGGGGTGCCGGCGTCCGTCGCATTGTGCGGGTCCAGGAGCGACAGCGCGGCGGTTCGGACAAGGGGGGAGGTCGTCCGGTCCACCAGTTCCCGCAGACCGGGCAGGGCTTCCGCCAAACCCGTGAGGACCCTCTCTGTCACCCCGACCAGAGTGGGCGCGACGTGGAGACGGGCCACCAGCGCCCGGGCGACCGCCGCGCGTTCCCACGGCCGGAACTCCGTGTCCGCCATGGCGTCCAGGCCGCGCAGCGCACCTGCGTACACCTCGGGCGCGGCATGGTCCAGTAGGGGGAGCAGCAGCCACACGGCGTCCCATCTCCCCATATCGCCGTAGGCCGTTGCTGCTGCCGCGAGTGTGCGGGCGGCCGTTGTCGAGTCGGTGAGGAGAGCCCGCAGGAGCCTTGTGGCGGCCTTGCCGCCGACGGACCCCAGAGCAGTGGCGGCCGACGGCCCCGCCCGTTCGTCGCTCAGCCAGCGCGAGGCCGGATCCAGCAGCCGTTCGTCACCGGATCGCCCGAGCAGGAACAGCAGTTGTATGGCCATCTCCGGGTCCCGCTCCGCCTCCAGAGTCGCGAACAGCGCGTCCTGCACTTCCGGGCGTTTCACGCGCGCCAGTCGGAAAGCCACGGCGCAGCGCACCTCGGTAGAGGCGGCGTCCGTCAGATCTCTCAGCAGCGACGGCAGCAGCCGGTCGGTGTGCTGGTCCGACAGCATCAACACGGCATGCACGCGGGCGGCGTCCGCACCCCACTGGGCCGTACGGACCACCTCCGCCTCGACGTCCGGGTCCTCTTTGAACTCGAAGACCATGGCCCACGCCCGGCCCCAGATGCCATATGCCGGATCACCCATCAGCCGGACGAGCGCGGGAACATCACCGGGCACGCCCAGCTCCCGCAACCCCTCCAAGGCGTTGATCCGCAAGTGATGGTCGGGGTCGCTGAGCAGACGCCCATAGGCGTCCATGACCTCGCGATCGCGCAGCCCGAGCCGGAGGGATGCCAGAGAGGCCTGCCTGCGCACCCGCGGATCGTCGTCGTCCATCAGCGCGGGCAGGACCTCCGCCCCGGCCTCGGGGACCCCCAGCCTGCCCAGGCCCACCGCCGCCCCTTCCCGCACCTCGGGCGCGGGGTCGGTGGCTGCCCGGACGAGCACCGCGGCGTGCTCGGCGCCGCCGAGTTTGCCGAGCCCCTTCGCTGCTGCTGCCCGTCGCCAGGTGTCGCCCGTCTCCAGCTCCCTCAGGAAGAAGGCAACCTGATGTTCTGTCGTCATGTGTACCCCGGGAAGTAAGACTGCCGAACCGACGGGAGGTTGCGCCGACGGGCGCACATGTCATTCGCCTAAGGGTGAGGCTGAGCTGTTCCGAGTTTCGTAGCGGCCGGTTTGTGTGGTTTCAGGCGGCGTACGTGGTCGCCTGGGATCGGTAGTGCTGGGCCTCGAATTCCTCGGCTGAGAGGTAGCCGAGGGCGGAGTGCAGGCGCTCGGTGTTGTACCAGCCGACCTGTTGGACGACGGCGTGTTCGATCTGGTCGGCGTCCCGCCAGGGGGCTGGTCGAGCCCCCTCGTGAAAAACACCGAGGCGGCTTTCAGGATCTCGTTGGCTCGCCGCAACTCGGCTGTCTCCTTGCGGAGTTGGGTGAGTTCGGTTCGCGCGGTGCTGGTCAGCAGGTCGGGCCGGCTGCCCTGATCGGCCTCGGCCTGACGGACCCGGTTTCGCAGAGACAATCCGGTTCAGCTCAGGACGTCGCAGGAGATGCCGCGACTCTACGGGGCCGGCCCCGTCGCTGAACGTGCCCAGCGCCTCGAACCGCACGGCGGTGGGCGCCCGTTGGTCCTCGCGCCTCACGTCGGTGTCCCTTGGCTCGCCGGCCTGCACCGTCGCACCCGCCGGACGCGTACCAACGGTCACCGATGCGCGTGCCGATGGGCCGGGCAGGGGAGAATGAGGGCCGTACCCAACGGTTGATCCCTTGTGGAGGAGCGGGACATGCAGAACGCGCGTGCGGGGCAGGTCGCCGGGCCCGAGGACCTCATCGATGTGGCTCGCCTGGTCACGGCGTACTACGCGCTGCACCCCGACCCGGCCGAACCGGGGCAGCGGGTGGCGTTCGGCACCTCGGGACACCGCGGCTCGTCCCTCGCGGCGGCGTTCAACGAGGACCACATCGCGGCCACCAGCCAGGCCATCTGCGAGTACCGCGCCGCCCAGGGCACCGACGGCCCTCTCTTTATCGGCGCCGACACCCACGCCCTGTCCGAGCCCGCGCGGATCACGGCACTGGAGGTGTTCGCCGCCAACGACGTGAGTGTCCTCATCGACCGGGCCGACGGCTACACGCCCACCCCCGCGGTATCGCACGCCATCCTCACCCACAACCGCGGTCGCACGTCCGGCCTCGCCGACGGCGTGGTGGTCACCCCCTCGCACAACCCGCCCGCCGACGGAGGCTTCAAGTACAACCCGCCGAACGGCGGCCCCGCCGGTTCCGAGGCGACCTCCTGGATCCAGGACCGCGCCAACGAGATCATCACGGCCGGCCTGAAGGACGTACGGCGCATCCCCTACGCCCGTGCCCTGGCGGCACCCGGCACCGGCCGCCACGACTTCCTCGGCGCCTATGTGGCCGACCTGCCGAACGTGCTTGACCTGGCGGCGGTCCGGGCCGCCGGTGTGCGCATCGGCGCCGATCCGCTCGGCGGCGCCTCCGTCGCCTACTGGGGCCGGATCGCCGAACAGCACCGGCTCGACCTCACGGTGGTGAACCCGCTCGCCGACCCCACCTGGCGCTTCATGACGCTGGACTGGGACGGCAAGATCCGCATGGACTGCTCCTCGCCGTACGCCATGGCCTCGCTCATCGAGCAGCGCGACCGGTTCGACATCGCCACCGGTAACGACGCCGACGCCGACCGGCACGGCATCGTCACGCCGGACGGGGGCCTGATGAACCCCAACCACTATCTGGCCGTGGCGATTTCGTATCTGTTCTCGCACCGGGAGCAGTGGCCCGCCGGCGCCGGGATCGGCAAGACCCTGGTGTCGTCCAGCATGATCGACCGTGTCGCGGCGGACGTCGGCCGGCAACTGGTCGAAGTCCCGGTCGGATTCAAGTGGTTCGTGGACGGCCTGTCCGACGGAACACTCGGCTTCGGCGGCGAGGAGTCGGCTGGCGCGTCCTTCCTGCGCCGCGACGGCTCGGTGTGGACCACCGACAAGGACGGCATCGTCCTGGCCCTGCTCGCCTCCGAGATCGCGGCCGTCACCGACAAGACGCCCTCGGAGCACTACGCGCAGCTCACCGACCGCTTCGGCGCCCCGGCCTACGCACGGGTCGACGCCCCGGCCTCCCGCGAGGAGAAGGCGCTGCTCGCCAAGTTGTCCCCGCGCCAGGTCACCGCCGACACCCTCGCCGGTGAGCCGGTCACCACGGTGCTCACCGAAGCCCCCGGTAACGGCGCCGCCCTCGGCGGCATCAAGGTCGCCACCGCCAACGCCTGGTTCGCGGCCCGTCCTTCGGGCACCGAGGACGTCTACAAGATCTACGCGGAGTCCTTCCTCGGCCCGGACCATCTGCGCCAGGTCCAGGAGGAGGCCAAGTCGGTGGTGCTGACGGCGCTGGGCACCTGACGCGGACGAGACCTGGCACGCCGTGCGGGGATTGGCGTCTTGACGGGTCGCCCTTGCTCCAGCTGGGTGACTTATCAACTCCTTTACACTCGCTTGTATGGATGAAGAAGTTCGGTGGTTGTCGGCGGAGGAGCAGCACGCCTGGCGGGGCTTTGTCCGGTTGCATGAGCGGTTGGGGGGTCGTCTGTCGCGGATGTTGCAGAGTGAGTCGAAGCTTTCGGCGGCGGATTTCGGTGTGCTGGTGAATCTGACGGATGTGCCGGAGGGGCGGCAGCGTTATCAGGATCTGGCTCGGGCGCTGGAGTGGGAGAAGAGCCGGATGTCCCATCACATCGCGCGGATGGCGGGTCGGGGGCTGGTGGTCCGTGAGGAGTGTCCCGAGGATGCGCGGGGGGCGTTCGTGGTGATCACGGATGCCGGGCGGGTGGCGATCGAGGCGGCGGCTCCGTTGCATGTGGAGGCGGTGCGGGAGCTGTTCCTGGACCATGTCACCCCGGCGGAGCTGCGGACGCTGGCCGACATCTCCGACCGAGTGGTGGCAAAGCTGGACGAGGACCCCGCCTGAGCGGGTGAAGAGCTCAGCTGCCCCGCCGGACGGCCAGTACACCGAGCCGCCGTGCCGACTCGCCCGCCCGCCGCTGCGTTGGCGGGCTGATCGGGTACGCCCAGTACAAGGACGAGGACGGACCTCCGCCTTGCGACCTAGTTCCGCCGCCGGATGTGACCGAGTGCCTCACGCCATAGCCTCTCCACATGACGGCAGTTGACTCTCACCCCAGCGGACCCCGTAACGTGCAGCAGCGCAAGCGCGAGGCGCTTGAACGGCTCGCACGGGACAGCGACGTATGGGTCGCCACGGCCGACGCCACCGGCGAACCGTGCCTCGTTCCGCTGGCCTTCTGGTGGGACGGCGAGGCCGTGTGGCTGTCCACCCGCGACACCAACCCGACCGGGCGCAACCTGTGCGCCTCGGGCCGGGTCCGGCTCAGCTTCGGCCACAGTCGGGACGTGGTCCTGGTCCACGGCACCACGCGCATGCTGACCCGCGAGGAGCTGCCGGCCGAGGTGGGAGACGCCTTCGCCGCCAAGGATGGCTGGGACCCTCGCCAGGACCATCCCTCGTACGTCTTCTTCCAGGTCACCCCGCAGGTGCTGCAGGCATGGGGAACGGTTCCCGAGATGGCCGGACGAACCCTGATGCGCGACGGGAAGTGGCTGGTCTAGCGGTGCAGAGTCAGGTCCACGCGCCCGACAGCCGTCGTGTCACGACGGCGCTGAGTGTGCGTACGCCGTGCGCCGAGCCGGGGTCGATGCCGGTGAGTTCGCCGACCCGGCGCAGGCGGTAGTCCAGGGTGCGCGGGTGGACGTTGAGGGATGCTGCCGCCGCGCCGCGGTTCATGTCGTGGCGGTAGTAGGCATCGAGCGTGGTCACGAGGTCCGGGCCCGGTTCGAGCCTGCGGGCCACCGTGTGGAGCCAGGCGTCGATGAACGGCACGTCCGCGACCGCGAGTTCGACGAAGACGTCCGCCATGGTGTACGGCCGCAGCCGGCGGGACGGCTTCCCCAGTGGGGCCGACCTGCTGATCCGGCGGGCCCGTTCGAGGGCGGCGGGGAGTTCGTCGAGCGGTGCGGTGGCGGTGCCGGCGGCGCAGGGGCGGCCGAGTGCCTCGGCGAAGTCCCCGACGAGGTCCGCTACGGCGCCGGGTGCGGAGGGCAGCCGTATCGCCTCGTCGGCACATGGCACGACGGCGATCAGCTCACCGCCCTTCGTGCCGCTCTCCGGGTGCCAGACGACCGGCACCCGGTGTGTCTTCACGAGCGTTTCGATCTCGATGTCCAGATCACCGTCGCCCAAGGGGCGGTCCGGCACGCGGATCACCGTGACGGCGCAGAACTCGGGGAGTTCCAGGTCGAGGGCGGCGGCGAGGTCCGCGGCCATGGGGTCGCCGGTCAGCAGTGACCTGGCCAGCAGGGCGACCTGCTCGACGTACGGCATTCGGCGGCGCAGCACCGTCACGAATCCCTGTCGGTAGGCGACGATGCCGCGGTCGCCCTGCGGGGCGAACCAGGTCATCACCTGCATGAGTTCCTCGACATCGCCGCCGCGCAGGCCCTCGGCCGCCTCGTGGATGTCGCGCAGCATGAGCGTGGTGTGCAGTTGCAGTACCTGCTGCCGCGAATGCAAGGACATTCCGGCATCGGCCCGTACCTCGCCGATGGCCGCGATGTAGCGGAGGTCGTCGGTGGTCAGCTCGCTGTTGTCCGGAGACAGTTCGATCGTGCGGCGCCGCAGCCACACCGAGTATTCCATCGTCTCGGCTTTGGCCCGGGGCTTGGTTTCCCACGAACGGAACTCCGGAATCTCGCGCAGATACGCCTCGACCTCCCGGCGGGCGTTGGTCGGCGCCTGCCGGGCCAGTTCGGCGAAGAGGCTTCCCATGGGCGGGAGCCTGCCACCGCAGGTGAGCGGGTCGACAGACGAAATCCGGACGTGATTTGTCACTTCGCGTGAATCGACGACCTTTGCCTCACCTGGCATTTGTCATGATGTGCAAAGTTTCCGGATCAAGGCGGCATTGTGCATTGATCCGGTTGTGTAGCTGCGGTGAAGACGGCTAAATGATAGTCGTCAACATGCCGAAATTCGCATTCGCAGAGATTCGCATCGCGTGTGCAATTTCCCCCGATGGCATTCGATCGAACGGGAGGGGAACACTGATGAGAACAGGAATGAGAAAGAGACTCGCGGCGGCGGCCGCGGTCCTGTCCGTTTCCGCGGCACTGCTGGTGAGCACGCCCGGCACCGGTTCGGCCGCCACCACCGCCACGCCCAGCCTGCGGGCCTACGGGATCACCGGCGACGGCAGCCTGATGGCCACCTTCACCACCGACCGGCCGAACTCGCTCGACTGGGTCCAGGCCATCACCGGCCTCAGCGGCGACACCAAGCTGCTCGCCATCGACCACCGGGTCCAGAACGGCCTGCTGTACGGCCTCGGCGAGAAGGGCGGCATCTACACGATCAAGACCCCGCCGCAGACCTCCGACGTGGTGGTCACCAAGGTCTCCCAGCTCCAAGTCGCGCTGTACGGCACCAACTTCGGCTTCGACTTCAACCCGGCGGCCGACCGGCTCCGGATCGTCAGCGACAATGGCCAGAACCTGCGCCACAACCTCAATGACCACACCACGGTCGAGGACACCACCCTGACCACCCCGCCGCTCACCGGGCCGACCCGGGGCGTCACCGCGTCCGGCTATACGAACAACGACCTGGTCGCCGCCACCGGGACACTCCTGTACGGCATCGACACCACGTCGGACAACCTCGTCCTCCAGGCGCCTGCCAACAACGGCACCCTGTCCACGGTCGGCTCCCTCGGCTTCGACGCGCAGCCCAATGCGGGCTTGGACATCTTCAGCTACCTGACCAACGGCAAGACGACGTCGGTCGCCGCGTTCGCCTCGCTCACGCCGTACGGCGCGAGCACCCCGACGCTCTACAGCGTCAATCTCGTTACCGGCGAACCGACTCCGATCGCCCGGTTCCCGCTGAACATCACGTCCCTGGCGGTCACCCTCACCGGAAGCTGACCCTCACCGACTCGCACGGCGACCCGCCGGACAGCCGCACGCCCGGCGGGCCGCACGTCCTGTTCTCCTGGACCGGCTGCAGGCACAAGTGCCGCTCGGCCGGGTCCGGGTCGCTCAGGTTCAGGACTCGAGAAATTCAAGCGCCCTCGGCACGAATTCCTCGTGGCACTGGAAGATTCCCCCGTGTCCGGCATCCGGGTAGAGGGGGACGAGTTCGCTCCGGGGCAGGCGTGCGGCCAGGTCGAGTGTGTTCTGGCTGGGCACCATCCGGTCGTTCTCACCGTTTGCCACGAGGACCGGCTGGTGGATCGCCGACAGGTCCGACGGTGCTTGACGTCCCCATTGTTTGATGGCCTTGAGCTGCGCACGGAGCGAAGGCAGCGAGATGCCCTTGTCGCGGTTGTGTGTGCGCTCCTTCAGCCGTTCCAGGAAGGCGCGTCCGGCCTGCCGGCCGCCTGCGGTTTCGGTGAAGAAGAGGGAGAGTTTGGGATCCTGGCGGGTCAGGCCGCCCTTGAGCGTGGCCTGGATGGCGAGTGCCGGGACCTTGTCGATGCCGGGACCGCCCGCGGGGCCCGTGCCCGCGAGGATGACCTTGCGGACGAGGCGCGGTTCTTCCCCCGCGATGACCTGTGCGACGAAGCCGCCCATCGACAGGCCGAGCAGATCGACCTGCTCGAACCCGAGGGCTCGGATGAACAGCACCGCGTCGCGGGCCATCGCCTCGATCGTGTCCGGCGTGGAACCGCTCGATCCGCCCACCCCGCGATTGTCGAAGGTGATGACCCGCCGTCGTGCGGCGAGCCCGTCGACGACGCGCGGATCCCAGTTGTCCAGCACACCGGCCAGGTGGACCAGGAGGATCAGCGGCACGCCGCCCTCGAGGCCGAGTTCCCGGTAGGTGAAGTCCTCGCCGCGAACGGACACGGAGCGGGTCGGCGCGTTCTTGTACGACGACGTCGAGGGAGACGGGGAATTGCGCGGGGTGTTCATGTTCAGGTCCTTCTGTAGCGGGGGTTCCAGGGCACTTCTCGGTGCTGCGGGCTGTTGCCGTTCTGGCGCTCGTGGCGGACCTTGACGGGCCGGCAGGACTGTTTCCGCACGCCTCTCACGTCATCCTGACGACGACCTTGCCGGCCTTCGCGCGCCCGGCTTCGGCGTACTCCAGCGCTTCTGGGGTCGACTCGAACGGGAACACGGTGTCGACGACGGGGTGGATCCTGGCGGCGTCGATGAGGGCGGTGAGCTCGCGCAACTGGTCCCCGCCGGCCTTCATGAACAGGAACGAGTACGTCACCTGACGGCGTCGGGCACGGCGCCGGACGTCGGCGTCGGCTACACCGACGGCGAGCCGCGCGACTCGCTCGAGGGATTCGCCGGGGGAGCCATCGAGTTCATCGACGCACTGGGTCTGCCTCAGGCCGACCTGTTCGGCTGGTCCCTGGGCGGCATCGTGGCCCAGCGGGTGGCCGTGCGACGTCCCGAGCTGGTGCGCAGGCTCGTCGTGGCGGGCAGCGGCCCGGCCGGTTGGGTGCCCGACGCTCCGCCGTTCAGCGAGAAGGTCCTGGGCATCATGGCCAAGCGCGATGCCGACCTGGAGGACATCCTGTATCTGTTCTACCCCGAGACGGAGACGGCCCGCGCTGCTGGGCGCGAGCACTTCGACCACGTCTCGACCCGGCTCGCCGCGGGCGGCCCCGCAGTCTCCGAGACGGCCGCCCAGGGCATGCTCACCGCGACGGCCACGCTCCTGGCGGCCCCCTTTGACGAGGTGCGGGCGGAACTGGAGGCCATCAAGCAGCCCGTGCTCTACGCCAACGGCCTGCATGACGTGATGATCCCCGCCCACGCCTCCTACGTCGCGGTCCAGCACCTCGACAACGCCACTCTCGTGCTCTACACCGGCGCCGGCCACGCGTTCCTCTTCCAGTACGCCAAGGCCTTCGCCCAGCAGGTGGTCGACTTCCTCGCCGCCTGACCGCACCGACCTCACCAGGAGCGAGCGCCACAGCACCTCGCCCTTGCCGGGGACGGCCGGGATGCGCGGGAGTATCTCGTCCCGGTGCAC
>NZ_JBFAHW010000208.1:0-10088 GCF_040654355.1 Streptomyces sp. NPDC050704
CGGGGGGCTGCGCCCCCAGACCCCCCTATCGGCCTGAACGGCCTCGTCCTCAAACGCCGGACGGGCTGGAGGGGGCAGGGGCGCAGCCCGCCCCCTCAGGGGCGCGGGGAACTGCGCGACCAGCCACAACCCCACCCGCACCCGACAACGCACCCCCGGTAGGGGCAGGGGCGAGGAATCTCAGTCCAGCAGCGCCAGCACATCCGTGCCGAAGGCTCGCGACAGCGGGTCCCCGCTGTCGCGCCACCGCGTGGCCACCCGCACCGTCTCCTCGCCGCCGCGCAGCGCCACGGCGGCGGCCGCCTCGGTCCAGTCGGCGTTGTGCCGGTCGCCGCAGCGCAGGGCGCGGTCGGCGAGAACGGGAACGGGCGTGACGATGCCCAGGGAGCTCTCCAGGAGCGTGGCGATGGCCGCGTGGCCGGTCTGCTGGTCGTTGCCCGCGGACGGGCGGCCGTCCTTCAGGAGATCCACCGAGACGGTCACGCCGCCGTCCTCGGCGACCCGGTGGGTTTCGTAGGTGTGGCCCGGGCCATAGGTTCGCTCCAGGCCGGCCCGCAGCTCAGCCTCCACGTCCAGGGTCAGCCATCGGTGGGCCTCCGCCAGCGCCTCGGAGCGGGCCGCGACTCCGGCCGCGAGGAGGGCACGTACGCAGCCGGGGGAGCCGCGGCGGGCGGCCGCCACCAGCGGCGGATCACCGGAGGGGGTCGGGCGGTCAGGGTCCGCGCCGGCCGCCAGGAGGTCCGCCACGACGGGAGCGTGACCCCGCTGGACGGCCCAGGCCAGCGCCGTGAAACCGAACTCCTCCACCAGGTCGGGCCGGGCCCCGGCCGCCAGCAGGGCGCGTACGACCTCCGTGTGACCGCCGCACGCCGCCCCGCACAACGGGGAGTCGGTGCCCCCACTGAGCCGGTCGGGGGCGGCCCCCGCCGCCAGGAGCAGGCGTACGACACCGGGCCTGTCGTCCACCGCCGCCAGGTACAGGACGCTCTGGCCGTCCTCGTCCACCGATTCCGGGCTCGCCCCGGCACGCAGCTGTCGTACGACCGCGTCCTCGTCACCCTCGTACACGGCCGTGAACAGACCGGCCGCCGGGTCCCGCACGTTCATCCCTCGACCTTCGCTCCGAAGGGGCGCGCGAGGCAAAGCCTTTTACGCACTCCGGCTCCGGCCTTTACGGACCCCGGTGTTCTACGGACCCCGGCGTTCTACGTGTCGCATTCCAGGACCGTGCGGCACAGGCCGCAGCGGGCCCGTACCCGGCCCCGGACCGGCACCCGGATCCGCTGGTGACAGGTCGGGCAGGGGAACGAGACACGCAGCGGACCGCGGCCGTGGCCGTCGGGCGTGAAGGCGTACGGGACGCCGGCCGGCGGGGACGGCACGGGGTGGTCCTGGGCGTGCCGGCGGTCCTTCGCGTAGCGGCGGCGGCCCGCCCAGCCGGCCGCGGTCAGCGGGGGCTGCTGCTCGTCGTGGCGGGCCCGGATCATGCCCTTCGTGTACGCCGTGTACGCCTGCGGGCTGGTGAACCAGGTGGCGGGGTCCTCGCCGAACACCAGGGACCGCTTGGCCAGCACGTACCCGAACTCCTCCGGCGTCAGATAGCCGAGCTTCTGCGAGGAGGCGGCGTCCTCCCGGTACGCGTCGAGCAGCAGCCAGCCCGCACCGAGATACGTCGTCGCCGTGTCCGTGAGGATCTCGTTGTCCCGGGTGCCGGGGAAGGAGAGGTCCAGGCGGTGCAGGTAGACGTGCATCACCTCGTGCGCGAGCGCGGCGCCGATGTCCCTGCGGTGGGTGCGGAAGCGGTCGTTCAGCTCGATGAAGTACTCCGGGCCCGCGGCCAGCTCGACGTTGGCCGCCTGCTGCATCTCGCGGAAGCTGATGATCATGCGGGCGTCCGGGAGCCGGTAGTGGCGCACCAGTTCGTGGGCCACCCGCTGGGCGCCCAGATGCAGATCATCGGTGTCGCAGAAGGCCACATCGGCGGGGGGCACGCTGGTGGCGAAGGTCTGGATCGTGTCGTACGAGAGCCGCTTGTAGAGCGCGGTGATCGCCGCCCGCACCATGTCCAGGTGCGGGTAGCCGTGCTGGACCGGACCGCCGCCGTTCGTCACGCCCATACCCCCAAGAGGCCGTGAACCCGATTCCACTCTAAGGGGAGGTGAGCGGATTTTCGCGTGCCGGGTTGCCTGGTGGGGAGCGTGGGACCGGCCCTTGCCGGGCATGCCCCATGATCTCCATACTGCGATCTTCATACCGCGAGGTGTTCAACCTCCCCACGAAAGGAAGTCTGTTGGCCGGCAGAACGCTCAGCCTCCTCAAGAGATCCGATCACAGGAATTCCGGGTACAGGAGTTCCGCTTTCAAGCGGGCCGCGGCCGTCGGTGCCGTCGCACTCGCGACCGTCAGCCTCCAGCCCGTCGCCGCGCACGCCGCACCCGTGCCGATCGTCGGGGGTGCACCCGCCGCGCAGAGCGAGTTCCCGTTCATGGTCAGCCTGTCCATGGGCTGCGGCGGCGCGCTCTACAAGAAGGACGTCGTCCTGACCGCCGCGCACTGCGTGAACGGCTCGGGCAACACCACCGGGATCACGGCGACCGCCGGAGTCGCCGACCTCGACGGTCCCGGTGCGATCAAGGTCAGGTCCACCAAGGTCCTCCAGGCCCCGGGCTACGACGGCCACGGCAAGGACTGGGCGCTCATCAAGCTCTCCCGGTCCATCGACCTGCCCACGCTGAAGATCGCGACGAACACCCGCTACAACAGGGGCACCTTCACCATCGCCGGCTGGGGCGACACCCGGGAGAACGCGGGCACCGGCTCGACGCGGCTCCTCAAGGCCAAGGTTCCCTTCGTCTCCGACCGCAGGTGCAAGCAGCGCTACGGCGGCCGGTTCGTCGCCGGGCAGGAGATGTGTGCGGGGGTTCCGCGCGGCGGGGTCGACACGTGCCAGGGCGACTCCGGTGGGCCCATGTTCCGCAAGGACGACAGCGGGGCGTGGCTTCAGGTCGGGATCGTCAGCTGGGGGTACGGGTGCGGGCGGCCGTTGGTGCCGGGTGTGTACACCGAGGTGTCCACGTTCGCGAGTGCGATATCCCGGGCGGCGGCAACGCTTTAGGGCGCGGCCGTTTACAGGGGTGAGGGTGGGCGTTCGTGGCTTTGACTGGGGCGCCTCCTGTGTTTAGCCGACTTTGAGCGTTGCCTTGGGGCTGTGTGTACCTGCCGGTCGTGGGGGTTGGGCGCGCAGTTCCCCGCGCCCCTGAGGGGCGCGCCTGACGGGGCGCCCCGTCAGACCGTTCACGCCAACCCGCGCAGGACCGGTGCCGACGGTTCGGTGGGGTTCGTGTTCGGTGTTGGCTCCTGGAGTTCCAGGAGCCAGACCTCGTTGGTGCCCTCCCGGAGTACCGGGCCGGGGACGTACAGGGACTGTTGTGGGCCGGTGGACCAGTAGCGGCCCAGGTTGAAACCGTTGATCCACACGAACCCCCTTGTCCAGCCCGGGAGTTCGAGGCAGGCGTCGCCCGCGCCGCGTACGGTGACGGTGCCGCGGTACAGGCCGGGGGTGCCCTCCCCGGAGGCCTGCCGGGAGAGCTGGGAGAACCGGAAGGGGCGGAAGGGCACCTTGTCGACGGCGTCGGGGTCGTCGAGGGTGTCCAGGCGCAGGCCCTGCGCGCGTACCCCGTGCAGGTACTGCCGCTCGTGCAGGACGCCGCCGGTGATGCCCTTCGGTTCCCCGGTCCGCGGGCCGTAGTTGACCCGTCCCAGGGACTCCACCCACAGCTCCACGCGCGCGGGCCCGCCGACCGGTTCCTTGAGCCGTGCCTCGTCCTCGGTGAGCACTCCGGCCGGCGCCCCGTCGACGTACACCACCGCCAGATCCCGCAGTCCTCGCACCGTCAGCGGATACGGCTGCCGCGGTCCCGGGATGTCGAGCGTGTAGCGGACCAGCCCCCGGTCCACGTCCACGTCCGGGTCCTCGAAGGCGGGCGGCACCGCGTGCTCGGTCTCGGGCCCGCCGAGCGTGTCGAGCACGGCGGACAGGGGGGCCCGGCCGGTGAGGTCCACGGTGGCGGGGGAGCTCAACGGGGCTGGTGGGGGCGGTAGTTCGGGCAGGGGGCCGTCCGCGTACGCGGCGAGCACCGAGCGGAACTCCCAGAACTTCGCGGTGGGACGCCCGTACTCGTCGATCGGCGCGTCGTAGTCGTACGACGTCACATCCGGCTCCAGCACCCCGTCGTGCAGGTCACCGCTCCGGTTGGCGCCCGCCCAGCCCGCGAAGTTCGTGCCGCCGTGC
Organism: Streptomyces sp. NPDC050704; assembly: GCF_040654355.1. NCBI lineage: Bacteria > Bacillati > Actinomycetota > Actinomycetes > Kitasatosporales > Streptomycetaceae > Streptomyces > Streptomyces sp. NPDC050704. Next base: position 4,292 of record NZ_JBFAHW010000208.1, read on the forward strand.
GCCATGAAGAGGTTGACCGAGGCCCCGCACTCCAGGATCTCCCGCAGCGCGTCCGCGGCGCCCCCGGGATCGCGTACGACGTGCTCGGCGCCCCAATGGTCGAACCAGCCGCACCAGAACTCCATGCACATCAGCGGTCCCGTCGGCCGGTGCCGGCGCAGCGTCTCGAAGGCCACGCGCGCGTGCGCCCCGAAGTTCACGGTGGCCAGCACACCGTCCAGCGAGCCGCCGGTGAGCATGTGGTCCTCGGGCCCGTCCGAGGTGAAGAGCGGCACCCGCACGCCCCCGGCGCGCAGCAGCTCGGCCAGCCGGCGCAGATACACCCGGTCCGAGCCGTAGCTCCCGTACTCGTTCTCCACCTGAACCATGATCACCGGGCCGCCGCGGTCCAGCTGCCGGGGCACGATCTCGTGCAGCAGATGACGGAACCAGCGCTCCACGGGCCGCAGGAACCCCTCGTGCCGCGTCCGCACCCGGGCGCCGAGCTCCCCGGTCAGCCAGTGCGGCAGCCCGCCGTTCTCCCACTCGGCGCAGATGTACGGCCCCGGCCGCACGATCGCCCACAGTCCCGCCTCTCGGGCCGCGTCCAGGAACCGGCCGAGGGCCCGCACGTCCCGGAATCGGCCCGGGCGTGGCTCGTGGAGATTCCACGGAACGTACGTCTCCACAGAGTTGAGCCCCATCGCCCGCAGCATCGCCAGCCGGTGCCCCCACTGCTCCTCGTGCACCCGGAAGTAGTGCAGCGCCCCCGACAGCAGCCGCACCGGCCGCCCGTCCAGCAGAAAATCGGTGTCCCCCACCGCGAACTCGCTCATGCGCACCACCCTCACCCCTGGCGGCGGCCCCGGTCCATGGACAAAGATCAGCGTTGATTGGACGCAAGGAGTGACTCAACAGGTGACGCGAGAGGTGACGCGAGGCCCCCGAGCCGGGCGGGTGGAACCAGGAGGAAAGCGGATGTACCACACCTGGATGCGGTTCTTCAGCCCTGGCCCCACCCACCACAAGCTGGGCCTCGTCTGCCTCGGTGTCGGCCTCCAGTACGGGGCACTGCCCACCGTCGGACCGCGCACCCTCGACCACCACGTGGCCGTCGTGGTGAGCACGGGCCGCGGCTGGTTCCAGGCCGCCGACGGACACCGCGTGCCGGTCACCGCACCCGCCCTGCTCTGGCTCACCCCCGGCGTACCGCACCACTACGGGCCCGACCCCGAGACCGGCTGGGACGAGGCCTTCGTCGACTTCACCGGGCCCACCACCGACACCTACACCGAACTCGGCTACATCGAACCGGCCCGGCCCGTCGTCCCCCTCTCCGACGCGGGCCCCGCCCGCTCCACCGTCGCCCGCATCGCCCGCGCCGCCCGCCGCGGCAACCCCCTCCTGGAAGTCGAGACCAGCGCCGCCGTCCACGAACTCCTCGTCACCCTGCGCCGCGCCCGCGCCGACACCACCCCCGACGGCCACCAGGTCCTGCAAGCCCTCGCCCGCGACGCCTTCAAGGCACTCTCCGTCGCCGACCACGCCGCCCGGCACGGCATGACCCCCGCCGAACTGCGCACCGCCGTCCGCCGCGGCGCAGGCTGCAGCCCCAAGGACTACCTCCTCGGCATCCGCCTCGGCCGCGCCAAGGAACTCCTCGCCGCCACCGAACTGCCCGTCGCCGCCGTCGCGCGCCGCGTCGGCTACGACGATCCGGCGTACTTCTCCCGCCTGTTCACCCGCCGCGTCGGCATGGCACCCGTGCGCTTCCGCGAACAACAGGGCCGTACGGTCCCGGGCGGCTGGAGCAACCAGGTCCCGGACCCCGACGATCCGCCGATGCTCCACTCCTCGGAAGCCGACCAGGAGCATGACGACCGAGCGACCGCACACCCCCTGGGGCGCGCCACGTAGGGTTGGCATCCATGACCACCAGCAACAACGGAAACTCGGGCAACCCGGGCGGCACGGACAGCACGGACGGTGTCGGCGGCACGGACAGCACCGGCGGCACGGGTAACGCCGCCGAGGTCGACCCGGCCGTCCGCGCCGAGCTCGCCCGGCTGCGCGAAAGCATCGACAACATCGACGCCGCCGTCGTCCACATGCTCGCCGAACGCTTCAAGTGCACCCAGCAGGTCGGCCACCTCAAGGCCGCCCACCAGCTGCCGCCCGCCGACCCGTCCCGCGAGGCCCACCAGATCGCCCGCCTGCGCCGGCTCGCCGAGAACGCCAGACTCGACCCGGCGTTCGCCGAGAAACTCCTCAACTTCATCATCGCCGAGGTCATCCGCCACCACGAACGCATCGCGGACGACCACATCGCGGACGACGCCAACTCCGCGCAGTAACCACCCCGGCGACACCCCGCGGCTACCGGCTGCCCCCACTTCTCACGCGGTTGTCAGTCCAACCTCTCGGCCTGCGCGCCGAAATGAGGCATCCTGCTGAGCACTCCTTGTCAGTGCACGAGTACTCCCTGTCAGTCGGTTCGGACATAAACTGGTTGTCCAAGCGAGGGGACTTCGCTCCATGCCGCCGGACGCAAAAATCCTCATAGTCGACGACCATGAGGACACCCTCTTCGCCCTGGAAAGCGCCCTGGCCCCGCTCGGCTACCGGCTGACGCGGGCGACCAGCGGGGACGACGCGCTCAAAGAAGTCCTGCGCGGCCAGGTCGGACTGCTCGTCCTCGACGTACGCATGCCCGGCGTCAGCGGCCTCGACGTCGTCCGCTACATGCGGGGTGTGGAACAGACCCAGCGCATCCCCATCATCCTGGTCACCGGCTTCGGCCCGGACTCCGAACTCACCTCCACCGCCTTCCGGCTGGGCGTCGCCGACCTCGTCATGAAACCCATCGACCCCTGGGCCCTGCGCACCAAAGTCCGCTACCTGTACGACTCCCACCGGCGCTACCAGTCACTGGAACGCGAAGTACGCGAACTGCGGGCCCTCGTGAAAGGCCAGGAACCCGCCGCACGCTTCGACCCCCGCGTACCCACCCAACGGCCCGCCGTCAGGGACACAGGCCGCGACACAGGCCATGACGTAGCCCGGGGTCCCGGCCGGGATGTCGGCAGGGACACCACCCGGGACACCGCCCGGGACGCCGTCCACGAACAGGACAAGTCCGCATAAACCCCGCAAGACCCGGCCCCGCGACCGACAGACCAGGCCGCCCCTGTGCCACGCCCCGCCCATCAGGCAGCATGTCACCCATGTCCGTACTGACTCGCGACGAAGCGCAGACCCGAGCCAAGCTCCTCGACGTCCACCGCTACCGGATCGAACTCGACCTGACACGCGGCGACGAGATCTTCGACTCCCGAACCGTCATCCACTTCACCACCCGCGCGGACGGGGACACCTTCGTCGAACTCAAGCCCGCCGAACTGCGCTCCGTCGCCCTGGACGGCCAACTCCTCGACCTGGACTCGATCTCCCTCGACGAGAACCGACTGCCGCTCAAGAACCTCACCGCGGGCGAACACGAACTGCGCATCGACACCACCATGCGCTACTCCCGCACCGGCGAAGGCATGCACCGCTTCACCGACCCCACCGACGGCGAGACATACGTCTACACGCAACTGTTCATGGACGACGTGCAGCGCGTCTTCGCGGCCTTCGACCAGCCCGACCTGAAAGCCGTCTTCGAACTCACCGTCACCGCCCCCAAGGGCTGGACCGTCCTCGCCAACGGCATCACCGAGCAGCAGGAGGACGGCAGCTGGCGGGCCGCCACCACCCCGCTGATCTCCACCTACCTCGTCGCCGTCGCCGCCGGACCCTGGCACTCCGTACGCACCGAACACCGCGGCCTGCCCTTCGGCATCCACTGCCGCCGCTCGCTGGCCCCCTACCTCGACACCGACGCCGACGAGATCCTCGACATCACCCGCGCCTGCTTCGACCGCTACCACGAGAAGTTCGAGGAGCCCTACCCCTTCGACTCCTACGACCAGGCGTTCGTCCCCGAATTCAACGCCGGCGCCATGGAGAACCCCGGACTCGTCACCTTCCGCGACGAGTTCGTCTACCGCTCCGCCGTCACCGACACCGAACGCCAGACCCGCGCCATGGTCATCGCCCACGAAATGGCCCACATGTGGTTCGGCGACCTCGTCACCCTGCGCTGGTGGGACGACATCTGGCTGAACGAGTCCTTCGCCGAGTACATGGGCTACCAGACCCTCACCGAAGCCACCCGCTTCACCGACACCTGGGTCGACTTCGGCACCGTCCGCAAGGGCTGGGGCTACGACGCCGACCAGCGCCCCTCCACCCACCCCGTCGCCCCCGACCCCGAAGCCGTCCCCGACACCGCCTCCGCGATGCTCAACTTCGACGGCATCTCCTACGCCAAGGGGGCTTCCGCGCTCAGGCAGTTGGTGGCCTGGCTCGGCGAGAAGGACTTCCTCGCCGGCATCAACACCCACTTCGCCCGCCACAAGTTCGGCAACGCCACCCTCGCCGACTTCATCGAATCCCTCGCCGGAGCCACCGAACGCGACGTCCATGCCTGGGCCGACGCCTGGCTGCGCACCACCGGCGTCGACACCCTCACCGCGTCCGTCACCGCCGAACCGGGGGAGTGGACCCTCACCGTCGACCGCGCCGGCAGCCGCCCGCACCGCGTCACCGTCGGCGTCTACGACCGCGACCTCAACGACGGCCAGGCCCTCGTCCTGCGCGAGAGGTACGAGACGGACATCCCACAGAGCCCGTCCCCCGACCCCCGCCCCGGCACCCGCCCCGCCCTCGTCGTCCCCAACGACCTCGACCTCACCTACGCCAAGATCCGCCTCGACAACGTCTCCGAGGAAACCGCAGTACGCGGCATCTCCGCCGTCCCCGACGCCCTCACCCGCGCCGTCCTGTGGAACACCCTGCGCGACATGGTCCGCGACGGCGACCTCGACCCCGCCGCCTACCTGGAAGCCGCCCGCACCCACCTCCCCGAGGAGACCGACCTCGCCATCGTCCAGGGCGTCCTCACCTTCGCCGCCACCCAGGTCGCCGACCGCTACCTGCCCGCCCACGACCGGCCCACCGCCCTCGCCACCCTCACCTCCCTGTGCCGCGACCTCATCCGCCGCACCGAGGACGGCTCCAACACCGGCCTGCGCCTCATCGCCGTACGCCACCACATCGCCGTAGCCGCCCAGCCCGACACCATCAGCGCCTGGTTCTCCGAAGGCACCGTCCCCGGCGGCCCCGAACTCGACCCCGAACTGCGCTGGCGCATCCTCGGCCGCCTCGCCGTCCTCGGCGCCATCGACGACGCCGTCATCGACGCCGAACTCGTCCAGGACCCCAGCGCCACCGGCCAGGAAGGCGCCGCCCGCTGCCGCGCCGCCCTCCCCGACCCGGTCGCCAAACGCGTCGCCTGGGACGCCATGTTCGCCACCGACGACCTCTCCAACTACCTCTTCACCGCCACCGCCCAGGGCTTCTGGCAACCCGAACAGACCGACCTCGTACGCGACTACGTCACCCGGTACTGGACCGACGCCGTCGCCGTCGCCGCCCGCCGCGGCCCCGCCATCGCCGACGCCGCCGGCCGCTGGGCGTTCCCGGTCCACGCTGTCTCTCCCGCCACCCTCCGACAGGGCGAACAGTGCCTGACCGAGGCCGACCCGATCCCGGCCCTGCGCCGCAAACTCGCAGACCAACTCGACGACCTGGCACGCGCATCCCGCGTACGGGAAGCAGCAGAGGCAGCACAGGAGGAGACACCGCAGGCCTAGGACCTGCTCCGATCCACCGACGCGACGGGCTGGTCCTGCCTCCTGCGACTCGCGAGAGTCGC
>NZ_JBFAHW010000209.1:0-10084 GCF_040654355.1 Streptomyces sp. NPDC050704
TGTGTGTGGGTGTTGTTGATTCTTGGGGTGCTTCTAACTACCTCGGCTGGCCCCCGGCGCCGGTCCCGAGGGGGCCGGGCTCACTCGGCGTACGGGAGGAACGAGGAACTACGGCCGGAACCGCAGCACCTGCGGGTCGTGGTCGCTGATCTGGTCGTTGAACTCCGAGTTGATGTGCACGCTGTCGTACGTGTACTCGCAGTCCTTGCGGATCGACGGGCTGATCAGGATCTGGTCGAGGACCTGGCTGTTGCCCTGGAAGTCGTAGCTGTAACGCTCGCTCTTCGGCAGGGACTTGACGGCCGACCAGAGGGCGCCGCCGGCCTCCAGGAGCTTGGTCGTCTCCGAGAACTCGAAGTCGTTGATGTCGCCGAGCGTGACGACGTTCGCGCTCTTCTGCTTCGCCAGGATGTCCTTGACGAAGGCGTTCACCGAGGCCGCCTGGAGGTGGCGCTGGGTCTCCGAGCTGCGGGCCGGCGGCTGGAACTGCGAGTGCAGCGCCTGGTCGCCGCCCTTCGACGCGAAGTGGTTCGCGATCACGAAGACCGTCTTGCCGCGGAAGACGAACTCGCCCGCGAGCGGCTTGCGGCTGTTCTTCCAGGCGTCGTTCGCCGGGTCGATCCGGCCCGGGGAGGCGGTCAGCTGCGCCTTGCCGTACACCTTCGTCACGCCGACGGCGGTCGTGGCGTCGCCGCCCGCGCGCTCGGTGAAGGAGACGCGCGCCGGGTTGTAGAGGAACACCTGGCGGATGTTGCCGCCGGGCTCGCCGCCGTCCGCGAGGTTCACCGGGTCGATGGACCGCCACGCGTATGCCGGGCCGCCCGCCGCCGCGATCGCGTCGACCAGCTTCTGCATCGTCCGGTCGGCGGCGACCGTGCCGTCGTTCTTCGCCCCGTTGTTGTCCTGGATCTCTTCCAGGGACAGGATGTCGGGCGACTGCAGGTTGTCCACGATCGCGGCCGCGTGGTCGGCGAAGGAGCCGTCCGTCGGGTCGAGGTTCTCGACGTTGTACGTCGCCACCGCGAGCTCGCTCCGCGACTGCTTGCGGGTCGTCTCGCGCTCCAGGCCGCCGGCCTCGACCGTGCCCAGGGTACGGGCGGTCAGCGTGTAGCCGCCGAACTGGGTGTAGTCGAGCGGGCCTTCGGTGGTGCCCTTCAGCGTGTCGCCGACGTTCGCCGTCGGGAACGGCTGCGTGGCGGTCGGGATCAGCGACTGGATCTGCAGCCGGCCGGTGTTCTGCGAGGAGTACGCGCCGTAGACGGTGCCGCCGCGCCGGTTCGCGTTCTCGTACGGCTTCACCGTCACCCAGAGCTCGGAGAACGGGTCGGTCGCGGTGACCACGCGGGACGAGCCGATCGCGACGTTCATGCCCTCAAGGGACTCGTAGTAGTCGAGGGCGTACTTCTTCGGCGCCAGCGGGAGGGCGTTGACCGAGCCGCTCGCCGCCGTGTCGCCCACGGGCGCGTAGGTGGCCGGTACGGAACGGCTGTTGACGACCGTGGCCGCCGGCAGCGCGTTGCCGCTGGACACCACCGTCACCGTCGGCTTGGTGATCTCCGTGACGGACTGGTTGCCGGACGAGGCGCCGCCCGGGACGAACTCCGTGACCGTGCCCGCGACGCTGACCGAGTCGCCGACGGCGACCTTCGGCGTGGAACTGGTGAAGACGAAGATGCCCTCACTGGTGGCGGGGTTCGTGTCCGCCGACGGGTCCTGGATCCAGAAGCCGCGGGACGAACCGTAGGTCCGCACGCCCGTGACGATGCCGGTCACGTCCGTGACCTGCTGGCCCGCGAGCGGGGAGGTCCGGGTGGGGCCCTGGATGTCGTGGACGGCTACGGCGGCGGCCTGGGCGGGTGAGGTGAGAACCACCGCGGAGACCGTGGAACAGACGGCTGCGACGGTGAGCGCGGCTATGCGAACTGAGGACTTGCTGGGCAACGGAATCCCTCCGGGGACGTGCGTGGGCGCCGGGACGAGGGTGGAGCCATGGGGCGAAGGTGGTGCGGTGGGACGAAAGACGAGGGTGGAGCCATGGGGGGGAGAGGCAGCCGGTGGGGCGGCGGAGAGTGACGCGCGTAGAGGCTGGGGCGGGGGATTATCCGCGAGTTTCTACGCGCGTAAATCTCCTGTCTGGCCAAGTCACTTGTCAAGGTTTCCCGGGTTACGACTTCTGACAGGTTCATGAACCGGGCGGCATGGGTCGAAATCCGTCTAGGCTGAGAGCGCATTCACCGGGGCGGCCGGCGAGCGTCTTTCCCGGGTGGCCCGTGGGCCCCGTGTATGCCAGATACATCCGGAATGTACGTCCGGAATATACGTCCGAATGTTCGTCCTAGGAGAACCAGCCGATGTCAGACAGCTCCCCCCTGCCGCCGGTGCGCCTGCACTCCGAAGCGGAACTCGCGCGGGACGCGCTCGCCACGCCGCTCCTCTCGCGAGCCGTGCGGCTCGCCCGCTGGGCCGGCCCGGACACCCGGGTCGGCGTCGGCGGCGAACTCGTCGAGGAGCAGCTGCCGGGGGCGGCCGCGGAACTCGCTCTGGAGGGCGAGGACGCCGCCGCCTACGCGAGCGAGGCCTGGCGGGTGGCCGTGGACACCGGGCTCGTCGACATCGTGGACGAGGAGGAGGGCACGGTCACCGCGGGCGCGGACCTGGCGCTCGTCGTGGCCGGAGCACCGCAGGACGTGCTGGGGCTCTGGCTCGGCGCGCTGGAGACCGTGCTCGCCGACGCCAGCGTGCCCGACCTCGACGACATCGTGGACGCCATGGGCGAGGGCGGCGAGATCGACTTCTCCGAACTGGACTGGGACCCCGACGCGGAGGCCGAGTTCCTCGACGGGGTGCTCGGCAACCTGTACCTGCTGACCGCCGGCGCGGACGGTCCCGGCGACGGACCGGTGCCGCTGCCCGCGCTCGCCGCCTCGATGATCGTGCCGGACGACATGGGCGAGCCCACCAACGACGTCCTGGAGCAGGTGTCGGACGCGATGATGCGGCTCGACGACCAGTTCCGGCTCCTGGAGCCGGTCGGGCTCGTCGACTTCCAGCCCGTCGACGAGGCGCTGATGGCCGACGCCGACGAGGAGCCCGCGGCGCCGGTCGACGACACGGACGTCTCGCGGTACGGGATGGTACGGCTCACTCCGCTCGGGCTCTACGGGATCAGGGCGCGGCTGCTGGACGCCGGGTTCGCGGCGCCCGCGGTGGGAGAGCTCGCGGACAAGGGCGCCGATGCCCTGTTCGACGGGACGGCCGCGTTTTCGCCGGCGGCCGCCCAGGCCGAGACCGAGCAGTGGCTCGCCCGGCGCGAACCCCTCGGCGCCGCGCGGGAGTTGCTGGCCGCGGCGCGCGGTGTCGATGCCGGGGCGCCGCTGCGGCGGCTGCGCTGCCAGCAGGCGCTGTCGCTGGTCGGCGCGGAGGCCGCGCCGGCGCTCCGCGACGTGCTCGGCGATGCCGAGCTGGGTGGGCTCGCGCGGGTCTGGCTGACCGAGCGGGGTGCGCCGGACGTGCCCGCGCCGTCCGAGGAGATGGTCTTCTGGCTGACCGTCGACACGATCGCGGCGCAGCTCGCCGCGGAGGGCAACTCTGCTGAGCTGCAGGCTCTGGTGGAGGGGCTGGCGGCGCAGCACGGCAGTTTCTTCGCCGCGGCCTGGCGTGTCGATCATCCCGCCACGCCGGATGTGCTGGAGGCGATGGGGCGGTTGCATCCTGACAAGAAGGTGGCCAAGGAGGCGCGTAAGGCGGCGTTCAAGGCTCGGTCGCAACAAGGGGGTTGAGCCGGGTTTTCTTTCGCCCCCGCCGCCCCTACCCGTCCCGTCCCCTGGGGCTCTGCCCCAGACCCCCTGGGGTGTGTTGCGTCGGGTGCGGGTAGGTGGGGGCTGGGCGCGCAGTTCCCCGCGCCCCTGAAAAGCGGGCTTCGCCCTGCTTTTCAGGCCGGGCCCGGTCCCCTTCAGCCCGTCCGGCGTTTGAGGACGAGGCTGTTTAGGCCGATAGCGGGGGTCTGGGGGCGCAGCTCCCAGGGATGGGACGGGTAGGGGCGGCGGGGGCGAATCAGGGCTTGTCCGGCTCCTCCGTGTCGCCCATCGGGAGTACTCGCACCGGCACGCCCTCCAGCTCGTCCGGGACGACGTCCTCCGGGCGGAGCCGGTCGTGCGGCACCTTGTGGGTGACGAAGACGACGATCACGTCCTCGCCCGAGTCCTCGTCGCGGCCGGTGCCGACCCCGGTCACGTTGGCCAGCGTCATCAGCCGGTCCTCATGGAGACGGCGTGCCTGACGTGCGTCCACTCCGGCTCGCCTCCCATGCGTCGGGGTCGTACGGGTCGTTGCTCTGCAGATTATTCCGGCCAACAGTTCGGATGCGAGAACTGTTGGGCCGTATGGGGTGTCGTCGGTCCTGACGGGCGAAACCGGCCGGATTCCGTCCGGATTCACGGAAGCAGGCCCTGGAACGTCCACCCGCGTTCAACCGGCGTTCAGCCGCGAGGGGGACCGTGTGGCCGAAAGCAGGGTCCGCCGCCCCCCCCTCGCCACGGTCACACTCCACCGCATCAGGAGCACAGCATGCCCCTCACCCGTAGGGACTTCGCCAGACGATCCGCGATCACCGGCGCCGGTGTCGCCCTGGCCGGCAGCGTCGGCGCCCTCGCCACCGCGCCCGGCGCCCTCGCCTCCCAGGACACCGAGTCCACGGGCGACGACGCCGAGCGGCACGGCGGAGCCGTCGGCTACGGCCCGCTCCGCCCCGACCCCAAGGGCATCCTCGCGCTGCCCGCCGGATTCTCGTACCGCGTCATCACGTACAGCGGGAAGACCAAGCTGGAGTCCGGCGAGATCACGCCGTCCAACCACGACGGCACCGCCGCCTTCGCGGGCCCGCGCGGCACGACCCTGCTCGTCAACAACCACGAGCTCAAGGGTCCGCGCTCCAAGTGGAAGTACCCGGTGCCGCTCACTGAGGGTCTCGTCTACGACCCGGCCGCGTCCGGTGGCTGCACGGTCGTCGAGGTGCGCCCGGGCGGCGCGGTCGCCGAGTGGGTCGGCATTGCCGGCACCTCCACCAACTGCGCGGGCGGCAGCACCCCTTGGGGCACCTGGCTCACCTGCGAGGAGAACTCCGACCGGGCCGGCGAGAACGGCATGACCAAGGACCACGGTTACGTCTTCGAGGTCGACCCCGCCGACCGCCGCGCCAACCGCAATCCCAAGCCCCTGAAGTTCTTCGGCCGTTACGACCACGAGGCCGTCGTCATCGACCCCAGGCGCGGTCACGCCTACCTCACCGAGGACGACTCCGACCCCAACGGCCTGTTCTTCCGCTGGGTCCCGCCGCAGGGCTTCACCCACGGCCGCGGCAGGTTCCGTACCCTCGCCGACGACGCGGGCGTGCTCCAGGCGCCCAAGTGCTATGACTCCGGCGGCCGTTACGTCGACGACCTGTCCCGCGCCACGAAGATCGGCACGGTGTACGGCGTCGACTGGGTCGAGGTACCGGACCGCGACGCGAAGACGGTCGCCGTGCGCGAGCAGTTCGAGCCCGGTGAGGTCACCCGCGCCCGCAAGCTCGAAGGCATGTGGTGGGGCGACGGCGGTGCGTACATCGTCTCCTCGTACGCCCGTGACGAGAGCCCCGTCCAGCACGACGGCCAGGTCTGGTTCTACGACCCCAGGCGCCGCACCCTGACTCTGAAGGTCCTCCTCGGCGTGAACCCCGACCCGTCGGTGGACGGCGCCTTCGACGGCCCCGACAACATCACGGTCTCCCCGTACGGCGGCCTCGTCCTCGCCGAGGACGGCGAGGGCATCTCGCACCTCTTCGGCGCGACCGACAGCGGCCGTACGTACCCGATCGCCCGCAACGACCTGAACATCGGCACCGAAGAGGAGCCGGAGTACAGCGAGTTCGCCGGTGTCACCTTCTCGCCCGACGGCAGGACGCTGTACGCCAATATCCAGAGCCCGGGGATTCTGCTCGCGATCACCGGTCCCTGGAAGCGTCAGAAGCGCGGCTGAACGCCCTTCTGTACGGCATGAATTAATTCGTTCGCCCGGCCCGCGGTACGCCCCTACAGTAATGAACGTCCAGGTGCGAAGGCAGGACCTACTTCCACTACTAATGGGGCGGCCGCGGGTTCGAGTCCCGTCACCGGTACAACGCGCCGGTGTAGCTCAGGGGTTAGAGCACCTACGTCGGTTCCGCCGGCCTTGAACTCTGGACACCACAACTTCATGCACCTCCCGGTGCGCGGGCTGCGGCTACTTCTCTCTCAAAGAACCCACGCCGCCGCCGATTTGATCTCGGGAGGCGCAGCAGATGGTGTGTGCCCGGTGCGCAGGCAGCGGTTACTTCGGGACTTGATGGGAAACCGTGCGGGTTCGAATCCCGTCGTCGGCTTCGGTCGATGTGGCGGAACTGGAAGACGCGTCAAGTGATAAGTCCCGCCGCCGACCCCTGATCTCGGGCACGCTCCATTTGCTGCGCCTCCCTCCGAAACAGATATGAATTCGGGGGAATTCACCATGGCGCGATTCAACACCAAGTTCGCGAAGGGCCAGGGCACTTCGCGTGTCACGTCGACGGGGCGGGTGCTCCGTACGTACGAGGGCGGCCGTGGTCGTGAGCGTGACCCGCGCTCCGAGCTTTTTCTGCTGTCGATCGCCAACTTCGTCGCGCAGAAGACCTTTTACGAGACCGGCGCCGCTCGTGACGACCGGTTCGCCGCGCTCGTCCGCCGGCTCGCCGTGAGCGATCCCTCGTGGACCGCGGGCCTGCTCGGCTGGCTGCGTGACGAGGGGAACATGCGGACCGCGTCGATCGTGGGCGCCGCCGAGTACGTCAAGGCGCGCCTCGACGCGGGCGCCACGGACGGCCCGTCGAACCGGCAGGTCGTCGCCTCCGTGCTGCGGCGTCCGGACGAGCCCGGCGAGCTGCTCGCGTACTGGACCGCGCTGTACGGCCGCAACGTGCCCAAGCCCGTCAAGCGGGGTATCGCCGACGCCGTGCGCCGGCTCTACAGCGGCAAGTCGCTGCTGAAGTACGACACGGCGTCCAAGGGCTACCGCTTCGGCGACATCCTCAACCTCGTGCACGCGGCGCCCGACCCGGACAAGCCGTGGCAGGGCGAGCTGTTCCAGTACGCCCTCGACCGTCGGCACAACCCGGACACCGCCGTGCCGCCCGTGTCCAACCGCGTGCTCACCGCGCACCGCGAGCTGATGGCGCTGCCGGTCGCCGAGCGGCGGGCGGTCGTGACGTCGGAGGGCGGCGCCGAGCGGCTGGCTGCGGCGGGGATGACGTGGGAGGCGCTGGCCGGCTGGCTGCAGGGGCCGATGGACAAGGCGGCCTGGGAGGCGGTCGTTCCGTCCATGGGTGCCATGGCGTTGGTGAGGAATCTGCGGAACTTCGACGAGGCGGGGGTCTCGGACGAGTTGGCGGCACAGGTCGCCGCGAAGATCAGTGACCCGGTGGAGGTCGCGCGCTCGCGGCAGTTCCCGTTCCGGTACCTCGCCGCGTACCAGCACGCGCCGTCGCTGCGCTGGGCGTACCCGCTGGAGCGGGCGCTCGGTCACTCGCTGGCCAACGTGCCGGCGCTGGGTGGGCGGACGCTCGTACTCGTCGACCGGTCCGGGTCGATGTTCTACTCGCGCATGTCCGACCGCTCGGAGCTCAACCGGGCCGACGCGGCGGCGATCTTCGGTACGGCGCTTGCGCTGCGGGCGGCGGACGCGGATCTGGTGGAGTTCGGGACGACCAGTGGGCGGGTGAAGTTCCGTAAGGGCGAGTCCGTGCTGAAGGTGCTGGAGCGGTTCGGTGATCTTGGTGGTACGAATACGAGCGACGCGGTGCGCAAGCACTACAAGAAGCACGACCGTGTGCTGATCGTCACGGACGAGCAGGCCACGTACAGCCACTACGGGGACCCGACCGAGCAGGTTCCGGCGCAGGTCCCGGTCTACACCTGGAACCTCGCGGGGTACCAGGCCGGCCACGGGCCGTCGGGGCGGGGGAACCGTCACGTGTTCGGCGGGCTCTCGGACGCGGCTTTCCGGATGGTTCCGCTGCTTGAGGCTGCCCGGGATGCTGATTGGCCTTGGGTTGCCTGAGGGTGCGTGGGTGCGTGGGAGGCGTGGGGCGTGGGGTGTGGCCCGTACTTCGGTGCGGGCTGCACCCTTGTGTGGGTGTTGGCTGACATCTAACATTTCAGTTGTGGAGGCGATACGACCCGTCCGCCGGACCCTGCTCAGGGACCGGGCGTACGAAGCGATCAGGGACGCCATCGTGGCCGGTGACATCGAACCGGGCGCGGCGGTTCGCGACGCCGAGCTCGCCGAGCGGCTCGGGCTGTCCAGGGCGCCCGTGCGTGAGGCCTTTTCGCGGCTTGTCGACGAGGGGCTGCTGGAGAGCAAACCGCAGAGCTATACGCGGGTGACTCCCATGGTGACCGCCGACGTGCGCGATGCCGCGGCCGTGGTCGGCGCCATGCATGAACTGGCCGTGCGTACCGCGGTGCCGCGGCTCGCTCCACAGCACATCGAGACGATGCGTGTGGCCAACGCGCGGTTCGCCGAGGCTGTTCGCGGTGGTGACGTCGATGGTGCCCTGCGTGCTGATGATGAACTGCACGACGTGCTTGTGCGGGTGAGCGGCAATCGTGCTGCCGCGGCCACCATCGCGCGTTACACCCCGCTCATCCGCCGCCTTGAGCGGCGCCGCTTCGGTGAGGGCGGCAACTGTCGTTCCGCCGGGCTGCACGACCAGTTGATCGATGCCTGTGCCGACGACGACACGGCGGAAGCGGTGCGTATCACCGCGGAGATCTGGCGCCCGCTCGGAGATCTCGCAGACTCCGACTGATATCGGGAGAACTCATGTCCCTCGACTCGTACGAGCGTTACCCCCTTCTTTTCGGCTTCTCGCCCGTGCACCCGTTGGAGCGGCTCACCGAGCATCTCGGTGGTGCCTCGCTGTGGGCCAAGCGGGAGGACTGCAACTCCGGTGTTGCTTATGGGGGGAACAAGACGCGCAAGCTGGAGTACCTCGTCGCGGACGCGCTTGCGCAGGGTTGCGACACGCTCGTCTCTATTGGTGGTGTGCAGTCCAACCACACGCGGCAGGTCGCGGCCGTCGCTGCTCGGGCCGGGCTCAAGTGCGTTCTCGTGCAGGAGAGTTGGGTGGACTGGCCCGACTCCGTGTACGACAAGGTCGGCAACATTCTGATCAGCCGGCTCGCGGGGGCCGATGTGCGGCTTGTGCGGGCCGGGTTCGGGATCGGGTTCAAGGAGAGCTGGGAGCAGGCGCTGCGGGAGGTTGAGGAGGGGGGTGGGAAGCCGTACGCCATTCCTGCTGGTGCCTCTGATCATCCGCTCGGTGGGCTCGGGTTTGCCGGGTGGGCGTATGAAGTCGCTGAGCAGGAGAAGGACTTGGGGGTCTTCTTCGACACCGTGGTGGTGTGTTCGGTTACCGGTTCGACTCAGGCGGGCATGGTTGCCGGGTTCGCTGCGCTGGAGGAGGCGGGTGGGCGGGCGCGGCGTGTTCTCGGTGTCGATGCGTCGGCGGCGCCTGTGCGTACGCGTGAGCAGATCGCGCGGATTGCTCGGGGTACGGGGCAACTCATCGGTGTTCGGCGGGAGTTGGATGAGTCGGATGTTGAGTTGGACGACCGGTATCACGCGGGGACGTACGGGATTCCGGATGAGGCCACTCTGGAGGCGATGCGGTTGGCCGCGCGTACTGAGGGGATGGTGACGGATCCCGTGTACGAGGGGAAGTCGATGGCCGGGATGGTGGATCTGGTGGGGCGTGGGGAGATCGGGCGGGATTCGACTGTGTTGTACGCCCATCTTGGTGGGCAGCCTGCGCTGAATGCCTATAGCGCGTTGTTCTGATCGCTTGCGGCTTGCGCGTCAGGCCGGTGGGTGGTGGGGGCGGGGCCGTGCCGGTACGTCTGCCCGTCGCCTTCCGGGCATACGGCTGTCGGTTGGGAGGTCGGGCTCTTTTGCGGGTACGCGGCCAAGTCGGGCCGTCGGCTCTCCATCGAGTACGCGCTCATCCGGGACATCAACGACCAGGCGTGGCGCGGTG
>NZ_JBFAHW010000210.1:0-10019 GCF_040654355.1 Streptomyces sp. NPDC050704
GTTTTTTGTATTTATTTGGTTTTCTATTCGGTTTGGGTGTTTGGGTTGACGTTAAACAAAGGCCGGGCCGGGGGCGGGGGGGGCGGGCCCCCCCCCCCGGCCGGTGGACGATCCTGATCCTCACGGCACTGCTGGCCGAACCGCTCCGCTATCACGAGCTACGCACGGTGGTCGCGGGAATCAGCGACAAGAGCCTCGCGGCCACGCTCCGCGCACTCCAGCACGACGGCCTGGTGCACCGCCAGGTCGGCACGGGACAGCCGCCATCGGTGACGTATTCGGTCACCAACCTGGGCCGCGGCGCGGCGGCGGCGCTGGACCCGCTGCTGCAATGGATCCGTGCCAACGCAGCGGAGATCACGGCACGCCGCGAGAAGTGATCGAGCCGTCGAACGCCGTCGAGGAGGAAGACGTATGCGGTCTCACGCGAACCCGGACCTCCGCAATCGAACACTGCGGTGACTCTCCGCAGCTGCGCCCCAAGATCTGTGCCAGAGCCCGCTGAACAACGTCACAGCCAGTCTCGGAGGCGTCCACCGACTGACTGTCGATGATTGCCGCACTGGGCTCGGCGTTGCGGCCTGAGCGTTCCCTCGCCGAACGTCGCAGGCGTTCGTACAGCTCACGCACGTAGTCGTAGGACCGCCAGCGGCGGAAGAAGTCGTAGACCGCCCGCCAGTACGGGAAATCGACCGGCAGAGCCGTCCACTTCACACCGTTGTCGACCAGATAACGCACAGCGTCGAGTATCCCGCGGTGGCAATACGCCTCCGGGCGCCCGCCCCGCTTGAGGAGCCAGGCCGGCACCGGCATCGCCGAGCGGACCTCGGCCCACTCCGCATCCGTTATGTCACTGGGACAGCAGCCTGCCCGCAGCCCTGGAGCGATCGAACCGAACCGGTACACGTAGCAGCCACACCCAGGGGTGACCGCGGTGGACGCAAGCACAGAGATGCTGCTCAACTGATCGGGCAACGGGCTTCCTTGGTCGTGCTGGTGTCGTAACCGCGTCACGACCAAGGGGCCCGTTCCTTCATGCCCGCGACCGCACCCGTACCTCTGTCCAGATGATCACCCGCGCCGCACACCTCGAACGAAATCCGGTTAGCCACAACGCACTAACACGCCGAGCACCACCACAAGCCCATCACGGCGCGGGGAAGAGCAAGGACGCGCCGATGGCGTCGCCGCCGTACCGCTACCTGACCACCGACGCGCTCACCAACAAGGTCCTGGCCTGGGATCTGCCTCTCAGCGGCGTCGAGTTCGGGCCTACGCCCAGCCGGTCGAGGATGGCAACCGGATCGGCGGCGAGACTGGCAATCTTGTGCGCTTCGATGTCGCTCGGCTTGCCCGAACGGCCGTAGCCTCGCTGGTCAGGGACGATCAGCCGGAGTCCTGCCTCGGTGAGTGGCGCTATCTGCTTGGCCCACACGCGGCCGGTGTCCGGAAAACCGTGCAACAGCGACGTTCAGCTTGATGCCACCGCTGTCGACCTGCATGGTTCTTCCTTCGTGGTGTGCGCTGACTGCGGAATGGGGACTTCTACGGGCCTTCAAGGGACCAGGACGATCTTGCCCCGGACATGGCCGCCCTCAAGCTGTTCGAAGGCCTTGCGGACCTCGGCCAGCGGGTAGGTCGCGGCGACCGGGATCTCCAGGTCGCCGGCGGCGATCAGGTCGGCCAGCTCCGCGAGCACCGCAGCGCCGGAGCCAACGCCCTTCTCGTACCCCTCGAACTTGATGCCGTGCGTCTGCACCGCGTCGAACCGTACGATCGTGTTGAACCGCCCGGGTGCGACGCCCAGGTCGTCGAGCGCGATCTCGACGTAGTCCGCGCCCTGAGTGTCGATGAACGCGTCGACCCTGCCGTACGCCGCCGCTGCCCGGATCCGGTCGGCCACGCCCGGTCCGTAGGTCACCGGGATCACGCCGTGCGCAGTCAGCCAGTCGTGGTTGTGCTCGCTCGCCAGGCCGATGACAGTCGCCCCGGCCCGCACGGCGAGCTGGACCGCGATCGAGCCGACCCCGCCGGCCGCCCCCGCCACGACCACCGTGTCCCCTGCGGCCGGCTCCACAGCACGGACGGCCGCCCAGGCGGTGAACCCCGCGGACGCGAGCGCGCCTGCGACTTCCCACGTCACGCCGGCGGGCTTCGGGATCAGGTGGTCCGCCTCCGCGACCACGTACTGCGCCTGGCTCGACAGCGGATCCACCCAGCCGATCACCTCATCGCCAGCGGCTACCTCGGTGACGCCCTCGGCCACCGACACCACTGTCCCGGCCAGGTCGTGGCCCTGCCCCGTCGGGAACGTCACGGAATACACCGCCTGCATGTGGCCTTCCCGGGTGTGGGCCTCGCCGGGGTTGAGGCCTGCCGCCTCGACTCGCACCAGCACCTGGCCGGGGCCGGGTGTCGGGGACGGGACGTCCTCCACCTGCAGGACGTCAACGCCGCCGTACTGGTCGTACTGCACTGCCTTCATCTCCGTGGTCTCCTCACGTCCGCCTACGATCAAACGCCTGTCGCGTTTGCCTACGGTCAAAAGCTAGGGACCAGTCGTGTGAGCGGGTGTCACCTGATTGGTGTGATTGATCGTGCCCGGCACGCGCCGAGAGGCAATCAGCCGGCCGCGCGGCGAAGCCACCGGCACGATCCGCTTGCCCCCGGTCCTGCCCGCTGCGGGAATCACATCGAACGTGCGAAAGGGTCAAGCCGTCACTGGTCATCCGAACAGGTTCGTGCCCCACCGCGGGACAGGTTCCCCATCCGCATCCTCCTTGCCTGCCCCGCTGCCGAACCTGCTGGGCAAACCGGATCTGCCCGGAGTATCTCGTTGACGAGATACTCCGGAACAGGAGCTCGCCCGGGCGGTGGTGACAGTGGTGCGGCTCGCTGCTGACCGTGCCGGCGACGCTGAAGGCAGCGATCCAGCCTGTGGGTGCCGCTGCTGGGTGACCACGGTTTATCTGTCAGGTGTGACTGCGTCGCCAGCCTGACCGAGGCGCCGTGGGATCATTCCGGGTGTGGGAACTGAAGAGGGAACACATGCCGGGCCGGTGCGGGCCGTTCGCCTTGGTGCGGGAGGGGTTGTGGCCCGTCCAGAGCTGTTGGGGCGGCTGAGCGGGCCGGCCCGGGTGACGGTGGTGTCGGCGCCGCCTGGTAGCGGCAAGACCGTGTTGCTGCGTTCCTGGATCAGCCAGGCGGGCCTGGAGGAGTGCGCGGCGTGGGTGACAGCGGGGCGGGATGAGCGGGATCCGCAGGGATTCTGGCCGGCGGCGCTCGGCGCGCTTCGCCGGACACGCCCAGGGGCGGCACTGGTGCGGGCATTGACGGCGGCTCCGGACCTGGACGGGTGGTCGATCACGGAGCGGCTGCTCAAGGACCTGGCGTCGCTGGAGGAGCCGTTGTGGCTGGTCGTTGACGACGTGCATGAGCTGGGTCCGGACACGCTGCGGCAACTGGAGCTGCTGATAATGCGCGCCCCGCGGAGGCTGCGGTTCGTGCTCGCCGCCCGGCATGACGTGCGGCTGGGGCTGCACCGGCTGCGGCTGGAGGGGGACCTGGCCGAGATCCGAGCGGGTGATCTGCGGTTCAGCCTGACCGAGACGGAGGAACTGCTCGCCGCGGCCGGGGTTGAGCTGCCCGAGTCGGCGGTGGCGGTGCTGTACGAGCGGACCGAAGGGTGGGCGGCGGGGCTGCGGCTAGCCGCGTTGGCGGCGGCCGGGCACCCCGATCCGTCGCGGTTCGCCGCGGAGTTCTCCGGCACCGAGCGGACGGTGGCGGAGTATCTGATGGCCGAGGTGCTGGACCGGCAGCCCGACCCGGTGCGGTGGCTGCTGCTGCGGACTTCCATCCTGGAGCGGGTCAACGGGGAGCTGGCCGACCTGCTGGCCGGGGGCGAGGGTGGAGAGCGGGTGCTGCAGGACCTGGAACAGGCGAACGCGTTCGTCGTGTCACTGGACGCTGCACGTTCGGAGTTCCGCTATCACCAGATGTTCGCCGGGCTGTTGCAGATGGAGTTGCGACGCGCCGCGCCGGGCGAGGTCCCCGATCTGCACCGGGCCGCCGCCGGATGGATTGCCGGGCACGGATACCCGGCGGATGCGGTCCGGCATGCCCAGGCCGCGCGTGACTGGTCCCTGGCCGCCGGGCTGCTTGCCGAGCACTGGTCCGGCCTCTACCTGGACGGGCGGGCCAGTGCCGTGCACGAGCTGCTCGCCGGGTTCCCTACCGGCATGCTTACGACGGATGCCGGGCTGGCGGCGGTGGCCGCAGGTGATGAGCTGGCCCGCGGGTCGCTGGATGCGGCCGAGCGGTTGCTGCGCCTGGCCGAGCGGGATATGGAGACGGTACCGGCCCCCCAGCGCGGCCAGCTGGAGCTGTTGTCAGAAGTCGTCGGACTGCTGGCAGCCCGCCAGCGCGGGAACCCGCTGGCTGAGGCCGAGGCGGCACAGCGGCTGCAGGCCATGGCCGAGGTGTTGGGGGCGGCGCAGCCTTACTTGGGTGAGGACTTGCGCGCGCTGGCGCTGATCAGCCTTGGCTACGCCCAGGGCTGGACCGGCCACCACAATCAGGCGGAGTACCTGGCCGAGGGGATCGCGCTGGCGCGCCGGATCGGTCGGCCGTACCTGGAGTTCACGGGTCTGGCCCACCAGGCGGCGATCGAGGCTTCACGGTCGTTGGCGCGGGCGGCTGAGTTCAGCAGGCAGGCGATCGAGCTGGCCGATCGGCATGGCTGGTCGGACGAGTCGGCGGCAGGCAACGCGTGCATGATACTCGGCGCAGTGCTCGCCTGGCAGGGAAGGCCCGGGGAGGCTGAGCCCTGGGTCCAGCGCGCTGAACACATCGTCAGCGCGGAGGCCGACCCCGCGGCCGGGCTGGGGGTCCGTTATGCCCGCGGGTTCCTGGAACTGGTGCGAGGTCAGGACGGCGAGGCGTTGACCGCTTTGCGGGACGCCGAACGGCTGGCCGACCTGCTGACCGCGCCGCACCTGCTGGCTCCGCGGGCGCGGACATTGCTGCTGCTCGCCCTGGTGCGCCTCGGCGAAACCCAGCACGCCGAGGAGACCCTGGCCGACCTCGAAGAACGAGAGCGAGAGCACGGGGAGGTGCGCATCGCCACAGCCGAACTGCGGCTCGCCCAGGCCGACCCGCACGGGGCGACCGTCGCGCTCGCGCCGGTCCTGGACGGCTCCGCCCTCGTGAAGCCGGCCCGGGCCTTCCTGACCCTGGCCTTCACGCTGGAGGCGGCTGCCCGGGACGCTCTCGGCGACCCGGACGCCGCTGGCCGCGCACTGGAGCGGGCGCTCGACCTCGCCGAGCCCGACACTGCGCTCTCAGCCTTCGTGCTGCATCCGGTTCCCGCCCTCCTGGAGCGCCATGCCCGGCGCGGCACCACGCACGCGGCCCTGATCGGCGAGATCCGGGGCTTGGTCGTCGGGCACGCGCCCGCGCCCCTGCCTGGAGGGAGCCCGTCGCCGCTCGAGCCACTGAGCGACAGCGAACTGCGCGTGCTGCGCTATCTGCCGACCAACCTGACCGCGCCGGAAATCGCGGGCGAATTGCATGTCTCGGTTAACACCGTCAAGACTCACATGCGCAACCTGTACGCCAAGCTCGCCACCCACCGCCGGGCCGAGACCGTCGTCCGCGCTCGCGACCTGGGCCTGCTCGCACCTCACGCCTTCCGGTCCTAACCTCGGAGATCTCCGTCAGTGCCTGGTTTTGAACTTCTCAGGCAGCTCGGGGTCTTGGTCGTCGGGTCTGGTCTCGTGTGGCGTTGCGCCGGCCTCGGCGTTTCGGCTGGGATGAGGACGGAAGGGGACGGAAACACGAAAGTTCCTTCTGAGCTGGCACGATGAACCTTGTCGAGAGGGTCTGTTGGTCCAAGCGGAAGGCACTTTGTGCGTGCAGGGTATCGGTTCTCGTTCCCAGTTCGAGGTCTCCGCTGACGGTTCGGGGACGGTCGGGCATGCCACGTCTACTGGCGGTTCTTCCATGATCGACGTGTTCTCGTCGGTGGGCCCGGGCAGCACCGGGGCGGGTGGTTTTCTCGTCCTGGAGGTGGTCGGTGCCGTCGGTGATCACGTTGATGGAACGGCGTGAAGTACGGGCTCATGAAGTGCTGGACGGGGCGGAGACGCGGCTACGCGAGGCCGAGGAGCAGGCCGCCGAGGCCCGTCAGCGGTGAGAGTTGCCCGGATCGGGCGTGAGGAGCTGATGGACGAGCTGGCCGCGACGGGTGCGCAGGCGGCCACCTATGCGGGGGCGGTTCAGGCAGCCGCACAGTGGTTGCTGGCGCAGATCACGGGCGGCCCGAACCACGAACTGTGGCAGATGGACGCAGCCGAGCACATCGAGAAGAATTTCGACGACGGCCTGACGTACGAGAACGACAACGGCAACACGGCGATCAGCCCAAAGGTGCTCACCACCTTCCGCGCGATCAGCGTCGGGACGGTCGTATGGGAGCGGGGAACGAAGTCCTGGCGGCTGCGCACCCCACACGACCCGGATGGCAAGAGGCAGGCCGACTGACCCGGCCCGGTCGCGTGGCGCGGTCGGGCCCGCGCCGTCCACCCGGTCGCCGACCGCAAGCTGACACGCCCTCACGACCTTCCCGAGCCGCTGAACGCGCGACCACGGGCACAAGCTGACGCAGCTGTTCATCGAGAAAGCGCAGTCCGGCACCATCGCTGGCGACGAGCGGCGAGTTGGCCGCCGCCCTGTTGTGGAGATCGAGGAGAAGAAGGTGCAGGGCCTCGTCGCTCCGAACCTCGACAGGCTCGCGCACCGACAGAGGCTGAAACACCGGTTCTGAAGGTCGGCTGCAACCGGGAGTGCACCCTGGCCAGTCCCGTCGGTCATGAGCCCACGTCTGCCCCGGCGCCAGACTGAACGGCGCGGACTACGCCTGTGGCCCGTCGGTATCGTCCTGGTCCTGGCCTTCACTACCGCTGTCCTGGTGACGGCCTCAGTGTTCTATGCCGGCTGGGACCTGCTCGGCGCACGCGAGTTGAAGCCCGAGCGTGGCTGCGCGTACGCCTCGGGGCTGATACGGCGGCAATACAGTTACGCCGTGTGGCTGATGGTGTTCATGCCGTGGCCGGACGCCGGGCGGCAGAGCCTGCGAAAGCATCAAGGGCATCGCACGACATCGCTGATCAAGGAGCATGCCGCATGCCCACCACTGTTCCCTTCTCCGACAACGCGCAGGCCGAAGGAAAGCACTTACCCCACCGCGCATCGGATCGGACGGTCCCGGACGTCCCGGCCTGGGCACGACGTGCGGCGGCCGCGGTTGTCTGGGTGTCTCTGCCATCGGCTGTGTGGCGCCTCGCCGCCGTGCTGGGTGTTCCGCTTGGACTCGGACAGTCCGAGTACGATGCCATGCTCCTGCCCGGCTGGGGCCTGCTGGTGCTGCCTTTGCTGTCGCTGGCCCAAGAAGGTCTGGCCTGGCTGACACTCGGCTTGGTGCGGCCGTGGGGAGAAGTGTGGCCGCGTTGGCTGCCGTATCTCGGAGGCCGTCCGGTCCCGGTACGTGCCGCGGTTATCCCGGCGGCGTTTGGCACACTCATCTGCACCGTCTACGGAGTATTGCTCGTCTGGACGACCCTGCACGCGCAGATGGACATCACGCCGTGGGGCAACTGGCTCCTGACCGCCTGCTATCTGCCTGTGGCCGCCTGGGGGCCGCTGCTGGGTGTGGTGACCGTGCACTACTACCGGCGCCGCACGCGCGGGTGAAGGCCCCGACTTCCTCGCGTCCGTTCTCGTGCGCTGCCCCAACTGCGACAAGGCCGCGCACGTCGTGGCTGGACCGGAGCCGGAAGGAGTGCACGGTCCCGGCCTCTTTGCGCCAAGACGTCTCGTCTGCCGCAACTGCGGGACGGACAGAGAGCCGAGCCGTGGATATGTAACTTCGTACCGGGCTCCGCACGAGCCGGCCGTAGACCCGTACTTCGGCATCCGTCTGTGGTTGCAGACCGAGACCCGGCATGGGTGGGTATGGGCCTACGACCTGGAGCACCTGGACCTGATCAAACGATTCGTGCAGGCCATGCTGCGTGAGGGGATTCCCTGGCACGACCACGGCCGGAAGATGCCCGTGGTGGCCCGCCTGCCTGCATGTATGCAGCAGGCCAAGAACCGCGACGAGGTGCTGCGGGCCATCGCCCGCATCCACGCCTCACTGCTCCGTACCTGACTCTGGAACACCGAATGGTTCTGTCGGTAGTCGGTGACGTCAGTTGTTCGTGAAAGCTGACGGCACCAGGCGATGGCCCAGAAAGATGTTCGCGAATTCTGACATCACCATCGGGGTTGCGGTGTCAAGCTGGATGTGCTCAGTAAAGGAGCACCCCCGATGCCGCCTGGCCAGTCGAAGGTCGAGTTGTACGCCGCGCTGCGGCGCGACTCCCGCGATGGCATGTCGAACCGGGCGTTGCAGTGCAAGTACGGCGTCACCTGGAGCACGGTCAACAAGGCCCTGACCTCGGCTTGGCCGCAGCCACGCACGACAACCGCTTCGGCGCGGCCGTCGAAGCTGGATCCGTTCACGCTGCTGATCGACGAGATCCTGCTCATTGATCTGGACGCGACCAGGAAACAGCGCCACACCGTCACCCCGGATCTACCGCCGTCTGATCGACGAGCACTCCTCGTCCGAGGCGTTGCGCTGACCACTTGAACCCGCCCCGATGAGAGGGCGCAAGCGTCCGACGAGCAACCGCGCGGTCCGGCCAGGGACTGAAAGTCCAGTGTTTATACCTTGCTCGCGACCACCATGTAGTTCTCGGCCTCAAGATCGAACGTGCTCAGTTCCGTGTGGAGTCCGACCCGGTGCAGCTCGACTTCAAGTTCCTCGTACCGGTAGGGCCAGCAGGACAGCAGTTCCGAGCGGACAAGAACCAACCCGGTCGCATCAACTTGCGCAATCGCAATCTCGATGTGGTGCTCCTCCTCCCAATGCGGCGCAATCTCCCAGCGGTAGACCACGACGGCATCGCGACCGTTCCGGCGGACGAGCCGGTCACTGATCTCCAGCCGGGAACCTCTGGCCCTCACGAGTTCCCAAGTGCGGGATGTGAGTACCAAGCGCCCGCCGGGGCGCAGAAGCCGTGACATCGACTCCAGAGCAGCACCCCTGCCTGTCGCGCCCGCGGCATGGTGAAGCGAGTTGCCAACGCAGAACACCATGTCGAACGTGTTGTCCTGGAAATGGTCGGGCAACTCTTCCCAATTCGCCCGTACGGCCCGGACGGATGCCCCGAACTCCTCAGACAACTCTGCAGTCCGACGAACCATCGCCTCGCTGGCGTCAGTTGCGACAACCTGCATGCCACGACCGGCGAGGCCAACCGCCAACTGTCCGGTTCCACACGAACAGTCGAGGACGTGAGCGTTCAACGGCAGGAGATTGAGGACATCGTCGAACGACGCAGCGAACTCGACTGGAGGCAACTTTGCATCCGAGATGAGCCACTCGTACACCTCGGCAAGCACGTCATAGCCTGTCACAACCACTACCTCCGTCACGCGGCAGACTCACGGCAGGACGTCAGTCCATCAACGGAGCAAGCCGGGCACCAATGGTTTTCGCAAGGATGTCGCGCTCGCGCATCACGCGGGCGATGCGCTTGCGGTTCACCCGCCGCCCCAGACGCCGCAGTTCGGCGTGGATGCGCGGGACACCGTAGGTGCGGCGGGAGACGACGTGCAGCACCGTGATCTCGTGCGCGAGCACGTCGTCGGCGGCCTGTCGGGCATGGCGGGCGGCCTTACCCTCGCGCCACGCGTAGTAGGAGGAGCGGGCGACGTGCAGCACCCGGCACAACAGAACGATCGGGTAGTTCGCCTTCTCCGCATGGATGAACCGGCACAACTCGCTCACCGGCCGTTCTCCTTCACGAAGAAGGCGGTCGGTCGGGTGGCCCGGGGGAATTTCACCCCCGGGCTCCCACAGATCCCGGCGTGACAGTCTCCCGTCACCGGGCTCCTATTGTCCTGGTCACCAG
>NZ_JBFAHW010000211.1:0-10009 GCF_040654355.1 Streptomyces sp. NPDC050704
TGCGCACCCAGCCCCCACCGGGCCCGCACTGTGCACACCGTCCCAAGGCCCCCGTCTTTTGTCTTTTCAGGGGCGCGGGGAACTGCGCGACCAGCTACAGGCGGCCCGCAGGCGAGGGCGGCCAGGGCCCCGGGTCGGCGCTCGCCGTGGTGTGGCGGAGTAGATCATTCCCTCTGTGGCGAAAATGTGATGGCGCGTGAACTACTCGTGTATTGCCGCAGGTTGACAGCGTTCGGGCGGGACATCCACCATGTGGTCTCACTGTGACTCATGTGACCGATGAGCCCGGTGATTCTTCGACCACTCACCCCGGTACGGCCGGCCGCCGTGTGCTGCCCTGCTGCCGTCACCCGGGTCCTGCACACCCAAGATGGGATCCGCATGTCCATAGCGAGACGTGTCACCCTGCGACGCCTGCTGGGGACGGGCGCCGCGGCGCTCACCCTGTGTGCGGCCACCGCCACCGGGGCCTGGGCCACCGGTACACCCGGTGGTGACGGCTGGAAGTCCGGCGACGGCTACCAGCCCGGCACGGGCGCGGGGACGAAGACCGAGACCGATCGCTGCCAGTTCTCCCTCGACGGGACCAGCTTCCACGACTCGGTGAAGGTCGACGACCAGAACCTCAGGCCCACCGACGACGGCAAGGTCCACATCAAGGTCCGTACCGCCGGCGACGCCACCACCTGCACCGCCTCGCTCGCCGCGTACCTCACGCACGGAGCCACCTTCAACACCTCCGGCCTGCAGGTCTTCCACGACTTCGACACCGTGACGGTCAAGCCGGGTGCCACCGACACTCTCGACATCGCGGTGCCGGACGCGGGCTGCTACGCGCAGATCGACCTGTACCGCGGCGCCGTCAGGTTCGACGGCCGCTTCGACGCGAACGACGGTTTCGAGCACGGCGACCTGCCCAAGGGCCCGGACCGCCCGGTCATCAAGGACAAGCTGATCGCCGCGTGGAACGGCGGTACGAAGGACTGCACGCAACAGCCGTCCGAAACCCCGGGAACCCCGACCCCGACGGCCTCCGAGCCCGCCCAGCCGCCGACACCGACCGCTCCGGCGACCGAGTCGACCCCGCCCGCCTCCGAGACGCCGTCGAGCCCGACCCCCTCCCAGTCCGAGTCGTCCACCCCGCCGGCCGCGCCGACGCCCAACGGCTCCAACCCGCCGCTCGCCGAGACGGGTGGCAGCAGTGCCACCATGCCGCTCGCGGCCGGCGCCGCGGTGCTCCTCGCGGGCGGTGGCGCGATCATCGTGGCCACCCGCCGCCGTCGCGCGGCCAAGACCGGTTCCTGATCCCGCGGTTCCGTAGTACGTCCGCCCCGGCGATGTCTCCCACGAGGCCGCCGGGGCGTTCGCCGCCACCGCGGCTTCCCCGTCACTTCGGGGTTCCTCCCTTACCTCGCGCTCAGTACCTGACCAAATAGTGGGTACTTGTGGCGAGTTGGGCGTCCTATCAGCATGGTCCGTATGACAAATGACCTTGAGAATACGCCTGTTGACACCGAGAAGACCTCCGTCGCCGTGCTCGGCCTGGGTGCCATGGGGCACGCCCTCGCCGCCGCGTTTCTGAAGGCCGGACACCCGACCGTCGTGTGGAACCGTTCCGTGGGCAAGGGGGAGGAACTCGTCGCCCAGGGCGCCGTGCGGGCGGCGAGTGCGGGCGAGGCCGTGCGGGCGGCGGACCTGGTCGTCGTCTGCGTGGTCGACTACGACGCGGCCCAGGCCGTACTCGACTCAGCCGCTGATGAGCTGCCGGGGCGGGTGCTGGTCAACCTCACCTCCGACACCCCTGAGCGTTCCCGTGTCACCGCTGCCTGGGCGGGGGAGCGCGGGATCGACTATCTCGACGGTTCGATCATGGTGCCGATCCTGATGATCGGGCAGCCGGAGGCGCTGATCTTCTACAGCGGGCCTCGGGCGGCATACGAGAAGTACGAGGCGGTGCTGAAGGCGATGGGCGGGAAGGCCGCTTACCTCGGTGAGGACCAAGCCCTGGCCGCCGTCTACGACTTGGCGCTGCTGGACTTCTTCTACTCGTCGATCGCCGGTCTGGTGCATGCGTTCGCACTCGCCGCCGCCGACGGGGTACGCGCGGCGGACATCGCTCCCTACCTGGACACCATTGCCGCCATCCTGTCGCCCACCGCCGACATCGGGCGGGACATCGACGCGGGCAGCTATCCGGGCGAGGGCGCCAACCTCGGCACGATGGCGGCCGGCGTGAGCCACGTCCTGGAGTGGGCCCAGCACCGTGGCCTCGACGTCGGCACCCTCCGCTCGGTCAAGGAGGTCGCGGACAAGGCCGTCGACCGGGGATATGCCGCCGACGGCTGGGCGAGCACCGTCGAGGTCGTACGGGGAGGATGAACGGCAGCTGCGTGAAGTCGCCCTTTGGGGACATGGTCGGCGCAGTTCCTTTGGCCTGCTCCCGGTGCATGGCCGGTGGTCCCGCCCCGCCCCGTCGTCTCTCGCCGCGCAGGCCGCTGGGGTCGCCGTCCGGCTGAGCTGATACGTAAGTGCCGGGGTTCTGTCCGCTTCGCGTTCCGATCCGCTGGCGCTCAGGGGCGGGAGGCGTGCGGGCCGGCGGCCGCGTCCAGCAGGGCGACTTCGGGCAGTGTCAGTTCCAGGTCTGCGGCTGCCGCCGAGTCCCGTATCGTCTGCGGGCGGCTTGCGCCGGGGATCGGGATGATCGTCGGCGAGTGTGCCAACAGCCAGGCCAGGCAGATCTGTTGGCGGCTCGCGCCTCTGGCTCGGGCCACCGTGTGGAAGGCGGTGAATTCTGAGCCCGCCCCGTTCTCTTCGCCCTCCATCCGCGACGGTCCGTCCAGTGAGCTTCGGGATATGCCGCCCAGCGGGCTCCACGGCAGGAAGGCGATGTCGAGCTCGGCGCAGAGCCGCAGTTCGGGTTCGCTGTCGCGGACGGCGGGCGAGTACCGGTTCTGCACCGAGACGAGCCGGTTCCCGAGGATGCGGTGTGCCACGCGGATCTGGTCGGTGTCCGTGTTGGAGATGCCGGCGAAGCGGATCTTGCCCTCGTCGAGGAGTTCGCGCAGGGCGCCCACCGAGTCCTCGAAGGGGACGGCGGGGTCGGGCTTGTGGAGCTGGTAGAGGCCGATCGTCTCCACTCCGAGCCGCTTGAGCGAGGCCTCCGCCGCCGACTTCAGATGGCGGGGAGAGCCCGTCACCGTCCAGCTGCCGTCGGCCGGTCTGCCGCGGCCGCCCTTGGTGGCCACCAGGACGTCGGCCGTGTCGCCGCCGTACGTCGCGAGGGCGCGGGCCACCAGGCGCTCGTTGTGGCCGGGTCCGTCGCCGGGCAGGTGGTACGAGTCCGCCGTGTCCAGGAGTGTGACGCCCGCGTCCAGGGCGGCGTGCACGGTGGCCAGGGCCCGCGCCTCGTCGGGACGGCCCTCGATGGAGAGTGGCATCGCACCGAGTCCGATCGCGCTCACGCGAAGACTCCGGGACGGACCAAGTGTGCGGTAGCGCATGTCAGTTGGTTCTTTCGGCAGTTTTGGGTTGCTGTGTCGCGAGCGTCTCGGTCACGGCTCGCGGAAGCCATTGCCGTGCCTCGCCGAAGGTGAAACCGAGCCGGGTGGCCCGCCCGTTGTCCATCCCGTACGAGCGTGTGAAGGCGAATGGCGAGACGCCTCCGACCTCGACGGTCCGGAACGTCGGCTTACCGGCCGGGATGTGGGCGATCAGCGCCTCGCACAACTCCTCGGTGGAGAGCGTCCCGTGGGACGCGGCGTTCACCGGCCCGGTGAATTCCTGACCCGCCGCCCACGCGAGGAAGTCGGCGATCTCCTCGACGTGGATGTACGTGGCGGGGTGGTTCACGGGCGGTACGCGGATCGGCTCGCCCGTGCGGATCCGCTCGGTGTAGTGAGTGAGCCGGCCCGTGAAGTCGTCGGCTCCGCCCAGCACATGGGCCACGCGTACGGCCACGTACGGAAACCCGGGCTCGGCCGCGAAGACCGCCTCGGCCTGCCGCTTGCCCTCGCCGTAGTGGGTGTCGAGGAACTCCAGGTCGTCCCAGGGGAGTTCGAGATCGACGGTGACCGTACGAGGGTTCACGGCGTCCTCCCGTACGAGCTCCGCCGAGTCCTCGTACTCGTACACCTCGACCGTCGAGGTCATGATGTACCGCCGGGTGCGTTCCCCGAAAACCCTTCGGGCGATCTCCGCCTGCCTCGGCGTGTAGCAGACCTGGTCGATGACGACGTCGAAAGCCCGTGAGCCGAGTGCCTGGTCGAGGGACTTCTCGTCATCGCGGTCGGCGATGAGATGAATTGCCCCCGTGGGTGGCGGTGACGAGCCGCGATTGATGACGGTTACCCGGTCCCCCGCGGCAATCAGCCTGGCTGTCAGGCGCTTACCGAAATACCGGCTTCCGCCGATGACACATACCTCGCGCACAGCGCCTCTCCCGTAATCCCATTCATCGCGGTCCCGCTCTGTGGTCATAATTCTCCCGGCGTAGGAGTGCGGTCTGAAGGGGGAGTCATGGGAGATCCGGTCGGGGCACCGAAAGAACCACGGCATCTGCGAGCCGCCGCCAACGAAACGTCGGCGGCCACGTCGGTGGCCTTCGACGCGCTGGACCGGCAGATCCTGGAGCTGCTGCAGAGCGACGGCCGGATCAAGCTCAGCGAGCTGGGGCGGCGGGTCCGGCTGTCCCCGGCGGCGGTCGCCGAACGCGTGCGCCGGCTGGAGTCCGCCGGCGCCGTCACCGGCTACGGAGCCCATGTCTCGCCGGCCCGCCTCGGCTACGGCATCCAGGCCTTCATCCGGGTCAACCCGCACGGCGGCTACACCCTGAAGCACCCCAGGACCCTGGAGCTCCTCGCCCGGCCCGAGGTCGTCGAGGTCCACCACGTGGTCGGCGAGGACTGCTGGATGCTCAAGGTCGCGGTCATGGACACCGTCCATCTGGAGGATGTTCTGGAGCAGACCTCGGCCCTCGGCCGTACGACGACCTCGATCGTCCTGTCCTCGCCGGTGGAGCGGAAGCCGCTGTTGCCGCCGGCGTCGTCCTGACGGCGGGCGTTGCCTTGACGTCGGGGTCAAGGACTACGTTCGTACGCATGCGAATCGGCGAGCTGGCGGCGCGGGCCGGGACCACCACGCGGACTCTCAGGTACTACGAGTCGCGGGGGCTGTTGCCCGCGCGGCGTGGGAGCAACGGGTACCGGACGTACGACGAGGACGATCTGAAGCTGCTGCGGCAGATCAGGACGCTGCAGGACTTCGGGTTCGAGCTGGAGGAGACCCGGCCCTTCGTGGAGTGTCTGCGGGCCGGGCACCCGGAGGGCGACTCCTGCCCGGCCTCGCTCGCCGTGTACCGGCGCAAGCTGGGTGAACTGGACTCGCTGATCGGGGAGTTGCAGGGCGTACGGGCGCAGGTCGGCGAGCAGTTGGCGCGGGCCATGGGGGTCCCCCCGCTTGAGCGAAGCCGAGAGTGGGGGAGGGCGATGGGCGAGCTGGCGGCCGAGGCGGAGGTTCCGGGAGGCCCGGAACCCGTATGCGAACTGGGAGGGCGGACGCGGTGATCAAGGCAGCGGGTGTGGCCGAAGTGACGGACGACAGCTTCGAGGCGGAGGTGATCGGGGCGGAGCTGCCCGTGCTGGTGGAGTTCACGGCCGACTGGTGCCCGCCGTGCCGGCAGATCGCGCCGGTGCTGAGCGCGATCGCCGCCGAGGAGGGCGAGCGGCTCAAGGTGGTGCAGCTGGACGTGGACACGAATCCGGAGACCACGAACGCGTACGGGGTGCTGTCCATGCCCACGCTCATGGTGTTCCGCGACGGGCAGCCGGTGAAGTCCATGGTGGGCGCCCGTCCCAAGCGGCGGCTGCTGGCGGAACTGGACGACGTGCTGGACGTTCGGTAAGCCACCGGCCCACAAGAAATCCCCCGCAGGCAATTGCCTGCGGGGGATTTCTTTGCGTATATTGAATGGTTCGCGACTTCAAGGGAATTGGGTCGCGGAGAAGTTCACTGGACACAGTATATCCGGCCGGGAGCGGAATTGTCAAACAGGGGATCGCACACAGAATTCACCGACGATGAATTGCGGCATGAGCAGGAATTCATCGACGGGCTGTACGCACGCGTGGACGCCCTGCGCGGCGTCACGGAGGCATCCGTCGTGGACGCGCTCGGCCAGGGCAACACGCCCATGCAGGCGCGTCTCGAACGGGACGTCCTCGTCGCCGAGCGCTCGGGCCTGCTCGCCGCGCTGAACGCGGTCGACGGCTCGCTCTGCTTCGGCCGTATCGACCTGGACACCGGACTCACCCACCACATCGGCCGTATCGGCATCCGCGCCGACGACGCCGAGCACACCCCGATGCTGATCGACTGGCGGGCCCCGGTCGCCCGCCCCTTCTACCTGGCCACCGGCCACACGCCGATGGGCCTGCGCCGCCGCCGGCACATCACCACCGAGGGCCGGGACGTCACGGCCCTGCACGACGAGATCCTCGACCTGGGGGACGAGCGGCGCACGGGGTACGAGGACCCGACCGGCGACGCCGTACTGCTCGCCGCCCTCAACTCCGCGCGTACCGGCCGCATGGGCGACATCGTGCAGACCATCCAGGCCGAGCAGGACCGCATCATCCGCGCACCGCACCGCGGGGTGCTGGTGGTGGAGGGTGGTCCGGGTACGGGCAAGACGGCCGTCGCCCTGCACCGGGCCGCGTATCTCCTCTACGAACACCGGGAGTTGCTCGCCAAGCGGGCCGTCCTGATCGTCGGCCCGAACCCGGCGTTCCTCGGCTACATCGGCGAGGTGCTGCCCTCGCTCGGTGAGACCGGTGTGCTGCTCGCGACCGTCGGTGAACTGTTCCCCGGCGTGAAGGCGACCGCGTCCGACAGCCCCGAGGCCGCCGCCGTGAAGGGCCGCGCCGACATGGCCGAGGTCCTCGCCGCCGTCGTACGCGACCGCCAGGCCCTGCCCGACCCGGTGATCGCCATCGAGCACGACCGGGACATCCTGATGCTCGACGACGGTCTCGTACGCGTCGCCCGCGAGCGCACCCGGGAGGCGAAGCTGCCGCACAACGTCGCCCGTGAGCACTTCGAGGGCCACATCCTCAACACCCTCACCGAGATGCTCGCCGAGCGCATCGGTACCGATCCCTTCGACGGTACGAACCTGCTCGACCCCAGCGACATCACCCAGATCCGCGACGAGCTGGCCGAGAACCCCGAAGTCTGGGCAGCCATCGACCAGTTGTGGCCGCGGGTGACTCCGCGGCGGCTCCTCGCGGACTTCCTCGCCGAGCCCGACGCCTACCTCTGCGAGGCCGACGCGGATGCCGTCCGCCGTCCCGTGACGCGCGCCTGGACCACCGCCGACGTTCCCCTCCTCGACGAGGCCGCCGAACTCCTCGGCGTGGACGACCGGGTGCTCAGGGCGGCCGCCGAGAAGGAACGCAATCAGCAAGTCGCGTACGCGCAGGGCGTGTTGGACGTCTCGTACGCCTCCCGTACGTACGAGTTCGAGGACAAGGACGACGAGGACGCGGAGGTCCTCTCCGCGCACGACATCATCGACGCCGAGCGGATGGCCGAGCGCCACGAGGAGGACGACCACCGCAGCGCCGCCGAACGGGCCGCCGCCGACCGCACCTGGGCGTTCGGCCACATCATCGTCGACGAGGCGCAGGAGTTGTCGCCGATGGCGTGGCGGCTGCTGATGCGCCGCAGCCCCACGCGGTCGATGACGCTGGTCGGCGATCCCGCGCAGACGGCGGAGGCGGCGGGTGTCGGCTCCTGGTCGGAGATCCTTGAGCCGTACGTGGAGGACCGCTGGGAGCACACCCGCCTCGCGGTCAACTACCGCACACCGTCCGAGATCATGGACCTGGCGGCGGCGGTCCCGCGTGCCGAGAACCCGGACTTCGAGCCGCCGAGCTCGGTCCGTTCGACGGGCGTACGTCCCTGGGTGCGCGAGACGGCCGACCTGCCCGGCGCCGTGGCGAAGGCCGTCGCGGAACTGGCCCCCGCCGAGGGCCGGCTCGCGGTGATCGCGCCGCGCGATCTGCACGAGGCGCTGGCCGCGCGGCTGGACGGCGTCACGGCGGGCGAGGAGCCCGACCTGACCCGTGCGGTCACGCTCCTCGACCCCCGCCAGGCCAAGGGTCTTGAGTTCGACGCGGTCCTCGTGGTCGAGCCGTCCCGCTACGGCACGAGCGACCTGTACGTCGCCCTGACCCGGGCCACGCAGACCCTGGGCATCGTGCACTCGGGGGAGCTGCCGAAGGCGCTGGCGCAGGCGTCCTGAAAGCCGAGGATCCGGGTCCACGGGCAGCGGGCCCGGCTCTCTCGGCATTACGCCGAGTAACCGACGAATCCTCCCTGGTTATCACCAAGTCGTAACGGTTATTGTCGTGGTCACAGCTTGTGTACGTCCGATGCGGTAAGCGTGGTCGACATGGAACCTCATCCGTTCGGCGCGGACCCGGCCGAGAGCCTGCCGCTCGAATCGCTGTCCGTCGAGCCCCTGCTGACATCGGAGTTCGACGCCGACCCGGGCAGTGTGTACGGGAGGCTGCGGCGTACGTACGGTCCGGTGGCGCCGGTCGGTCTGCTGGGTGTGCCGGTGTGGCTGGTCCTCGACTACCGGGAGGTTCTGGAGGTCCTGCGCAACGAGAGCCAGTGGCGGCGGGACATCCGGTACTGGCGGGCCCGGGCGGAGGGGCGGCTGCCGCGGGAGTGGCCGCTGCTCGCCGGGTACGAGGTCCGGCAGATGATGTTCATGGACGACGAGGAGCACCTGTCGGCGCGGGGGACCTACCACGCCGCCCTCGGGCCGTTCCAGGACTCGCACACCCCGCAGGGCTGGGAGCTGCGGTCGGCCGTCGTGGCGTACGCGGACGAGCTGATCGCCATGCTGGCCGCGGAGTCCGGTTCCGCCGGGTTCGCCGATCTGGCCGCCCAGTACACCCGGCCGCTGCTGCTGATGGTCACCACCCGGCTCTTCGGATGCCCCGTCGAACTCGGGGACGAGCTGGTCATGGACCTGTGGCGGATGCTGGACGGCGGGCCGGACGCGGGGCCCGCGACGGGCCGGGCGCTGGCCGCGATGACCCGGCTGGCCGCCCACCGGCGGGCGCTGCCCGGTGACGACCTCACCTCCTACATGCTGCTGGCCGATCCCACGCTCTCCGACGAACAGCTGGGCCGTGAGCTGTTCATGAACGCCGTCTATCTCACCGACATCACCGGCAACATGGTCTGCAACACGCTCCTGGAGGTGCTGCGAGGCAACGCCACGGTCCGGCGCAGCCTGTCGGCCGGTCTGATCGGCGAGACCGTCAACCGGGCCGCGCTCGCCAACACACCGGTCGCCAACATGTGCTTCCGCTTCGCGGCCCGTGACGTACAACTGGGCAACTTCCGGATCCGGGCCGGCGACATCGTCTCCCCCTCCTCCGCCGCCGCGCACCAGGACCTCATGGCCATCGGGTCCCATCTCGTCGACTCCACCGTCAGTACGCGGGCGCATCTGGGGTGGGGGGCCGGGCCGCACCAATGTCCCACCGCGGCCCGCGAGTTGGCCGGCACCATCGTGACCACCGCCGTGGGCCGCATCTTCGAACACTTCGCCAAGGTCGAACTCACCCTGCCGCCGGACCAGTTGCCCTGGCGGTCCGGGCCCGTGGTGCGGGGGCTGCGGTTGCTTCCCGTGCGGTACGAGCTGAGCGGGAGCAGTCCGGCGCGGCGGCCCGCGCCGGGGCGGACGTTCGGGAGTTCGGGCGGGGTCGTTCCGTCCGGCACCGGCGCGCGGCATTCCGACCGGCATGAGTGGAGCCTGCTGGCGTCGTTGCGGCGGCTGATGTTCGGCGGGCGGAAGGGGGCCTGAGGTTTTCCTCGCCCCCGCCGCCCCTACCCGTCCCGTCCCTGGGGGCTGCGCCCCCAGACCCCCTTTCGGCCTGAACGGCCTCGTCCTCAAACGCCGGACGGGCTGGAGGGGCCTGGACTGGGCTGGAAG
>NZ_JBFAHW010000212.1:0-9689 GCF_040654355.1 Streptomyces sp. NPDC050704
GGCCTGGGCTTCGGCCCAGGCCCCCCAGGCCCCAACGGCTCCGCGGGCCGGCACGGCAACCCGCGGCCATCGCCACCGCACGATCCGACGGTACGGCGGCTCAGGGGAGGAGCCGGTCGAACCGAAACGGCGCGAGGGCTTGAGGACGCTGCCCCGTGCGGATGTACTCGGCGAGTCCGCTCCCCGTGGCCGGCCCCAGCGTGACGCCGAGCATGCCGTGACCGGTCGCCGCGAAGGCGTTGTCCCGCCCGGGGACCCGGTCGATGACCGGGAGCCCGTCGGGGAGGAACGGGCGCCCGCCGACCCAGGGGTCCCGGATCAGACTGACCAGGTCGTCCGGATCGTCGAACCACTGGCCGAGGTAGTGCCGGCTCGCGAGCGCGACCGCGACGACACGGCGCCAGTCGAGCCGGTTGTTGTTGCCGCTCAGCTCCATCGTGCCGCCGATCCGCGTGGTGCCGCCGATCGGTGAGGCGACGGCCCTGCGCTCGCCGAAGTACAGCGTGTGCCGGGGCGCCGGATCCAGGTCGACCGAGAAGCTGTAGCCCTTGCCCGCCTGGAGGGGCAGCGGCTGCCCCAGTGACCTGAGCAGGTGTGAGGAGCGCATGCCGGCCGCGATGACGACGGCCGAGCAGGGAATCTCGCCCTGGGCGGTCCGCAGTGCGGTGACACGTCCGCCCGAGGTGCGGAATCCGGTGGCCTCCGCGTTCTCGTGGACCTTCACGCCCCGCGCGGAGAGCGCCTCCCCCAGCGCGAGGGAGAACGCCTCCGGATCGACCACACCCTCCCCCTCGACGAGGTAGGCCGCGCGCACCCGGGACGACAGCGCGTCGTCCAGCAGACGTGCCTCCGGACCCGTGGTGACGTCGTCGGGCATCGGGTAGCGGCCGTCGGCCATCTCCCGCTGGACCGCCAGGTGGTGGCGGGCCTCGGTCGACGACAGGAAGGCGTGCACCATGCCGGGCCGGGTCAGCGTCGTGTCGACCCCGTCCTCGCGCAGGCCGTCGAAGAGGTCGAAGGTGCTGTGGTTCAGCTCGGCGATCGCCGCGTAGCCGCGCCGGAAGGCGGCCGGTGTACTGCTGCGCCAGAACCGCCACAGCCACCGGACGAACGCCGGATCGGGCAGCGGCCGCAGATAGAGCGGCGAGTCCGGCTTTCCCAGCGAGCGCAGGGCGTATCGCACCACTCCGGGGGCGGGGACAGGCGTCGAATGACTGAGGCAGACCCAGCCCGCGTTGCCCCGGGACGCCCCGGAGCCCAGGCCTCGCCGCTCGACGATCTCCACCGGCAGACCGGCCGCGGCGAGGTAGTACGCCGTGCACAGCCCTACGACGCCGCCCCCGACGACCACGACGGGCTGGTCGCCGACCGGGCCCGCCTTGCCGAGCACACCGGTCATGACGTTGTCCCGTACGAGGCGAGGAACTCCCGGGTGCGGGCCTGGGCTGGATCGTCGAGGACGTCCTCGGGCCTGCCCTCCTCGACGATCCGGCCGCCGTCGACGAAGACGACGTGGTCGGCCACCTCGCGGGCGAAGGGCAGTTCATGGGTGACCAGCATCATCGTCATTCCGTCCGCGGCGAGTTCCCGCATCACGCTCAGTACCTCCCGGGTGGCCTCCGGGTCCAGGGAGGAGGTGGGCTCGTCGAAGAGGAGTACCTCGGGCTTGAGGGCGAGGGCCCGGGCGATGGCGACGCGCTGCTGCTCGCCGCCGGAGAGCTGTTCGGGCTGGGCGAGGGCCCTGTGGGCGACCCCGACCCGGCGCAGCAGTCCGACGGCCCGCTCCAGCGCCTCCGGTTCGGGGATGCCGGCCTTGCGCTGCGCCAGGACGACGTTCTCCACGGCCGTGAGATGCGGGAACAGGTTGAACCGCTGGAAGACCATGCCGACGGTGCGGCGCAGCCGGGCCAGGTCGCGGCAGACCGTACGGCCGTCCTGGTGGACCACCTCTCCGGCGACCTCGACCGTGCCCTTGTCGGGCCGTTCGAGCAGGTTGACGCAGCGCATCAGGGTCGTCTTGCCGCCGCCGCTCTGCCCGATGACGCTCACGATGCGGCCCCGGTCGACCGCCAGGTGGACGTCGTCGAGCACCAGCCGCCCGTCGAAGGACTTACTCAGACCCTCGATCCGTACGACGGCCTCGGGCGGCGCGGACTCGCCGGTCGGCGCGACCTCGGTGGCGTCGGCGGTGGTCGCCGCTGCGGCCTCGGCGGGCTCGGCGGTGGCTTTCGCCGTGGTGACAGGCTCGGTCATACCGCCGCCTCCTTCACTCGTACGTCCGTGTCCGTGGTCGGGTCGGCGGCCAGCAGGGCGCGGGCCGCTCGCAGGCGCCGCCGTCGCCAGGGGGACAGCGGGACGCCCGCCCGTACCTTCCTCTCCAGCAGCAGGAGCAGCTGGGAGAGCGGGTAGCAGAGGGCGAAGTAGATGGCTGAGATGACCAGGTACACCTCCAGTGCCCGGAAGGTCGCGGAGGTGATGAGCCGGCCCTCCGACATCAGCTCGGCGGCGGAGACGGTGACGAGCAGCGAGGTGGACTTGAGCAGGTCGACCAGCATGGTGTTGGTGCCGGGCAGCGCCTGCCGCAGGGCCTGCGGCAGGACGATGTGGCTGAAGATGCCCACCTTGCCGAGGCCGAGCGCCTCGCCCGCCTCCGTCTGTCCGGCGTGCACACCGCTGATCGCGGAGCGAAAGATTTCGGACAGGTAGGCGGCGTAGAAGACGACCAGGCTGACGCAGCCGGCCGTGAACACGTCGAGCCGGAGCCCGGCCGAGGCCAGGCCGAAATAGGTCAGGAAGATGATGGCGAGCAGCGGGATGTTCTTGAACAGCTCGGTGTAGACGGCGGCCACGGCACGGGCGGGCCACGCCTTGCTCAGCCGCAGCAGTGCCACGGCCAGGCCGAGGGCCACCGCGCCCACGAAGCTCACCACGGTGTACGAGACGGTGCGCCAGAGTGCGTCGAGCAGGTCGGACTGGTAGTCGGACCAGGGGACTTGAAAGAGATCGGACACTGTCAGCCCCTCACTGCGCGATGGACGGCGGCGTCCAGTCCTGGGGCCGGTCCACGCCTCGGCGCGCGGTGGCGACGTCGGCGGACGGCTTCAGGAACTGCTCGGGGTCCCCGCCCCACTTCTTGACGAGCTTCTCCATCTCGCCGTTCTCGTACATGGCGTCGATCTGCGCGGAGATCGCCTTCTCCAGCTTGGTGGCCTTCTTGGGCAGGTAGAAGCCGGTCTGGTACGGCTGGAAGTACTGGTAGTCGGGCTCCGCCTTGACCTGCGCGGCGGTGGGCGGCGTCATGTACTGGGTGTCGATCTTCAGGTCCGGCCGTTCCTTCTGCGCCGCGATGATGATCAGCGGGTCGAGGAATCCGACGTCGACCCGGCCGGCGCCGAGGTCGTCGAAGACTCCGTTGGCATCCGGATAGGCGTGCAGCTTGGCGTCGGGCACGGCCTGGATCGACTTCACCCAGACGTAGCCCTCGACCGTGCCCAGCTCCAGGCCCTTCAGGTCGTCCACCGTCTTGTAGGTCTTCCCGGACCGGACGGCCATCGCCGGAGGCGAGTAGTACGGCGGATCGGTGAACAGTCCCTGTTTCTGCCGGTCCGCGGACCAGGCGACACCGCCGATGGTGATGTCCACCCGGTTGGACTGCACCCCGGCGAGCATGCCGGCGAAGTCGGTCACCTGGGGCTTGACCTCAAGGCCGAGCTTCTTGGCCGCGTAGTTGAGGATGTCGCCGTCAAGACCGACGATCTTGTCGCCCTGGACACTGGTGTAGGGCGCGTACGGCTGGACGGCCACCTTGATCACGCCAGGCGTGAGCGTGTCCAGCGCGGCGGTCTTCGCGGACACGTTCTTCGGTTCGTCGTCGTCACCCGAACCGCAGGCGGCGACGGCTGGAAGCAGGAGGATCGCTGACAGGCCAGCGACAAGCGAGCGCACACGGATCATCGGCGTGGGCCTTCCGTATCGGCACTGAAGGAACCCGCCTGTTCACCGCGTCGTGCCCCCGGCGGGGATGTTGTGATGGGGCCATACGCTAGGCACAGGCTTGCTGTGCGTCACCGTTCACTTCGTACGAACTTGTGGCCGAAATCGCTCGTTACACTGTACGGTGCGTCCATCTCGGGCCCGTTTCCCGATCTTCGGCCCATCCCCCGACGGGAGGAACGCTCGTGCTGAGCCCGTCGCTCGCGCAGGAGATCGCCGGGGACACCTCCGCGGTCATCGGCTTCAACGTGCTGATCACCGACGCGGAGGGCATGGTCATCGGCAGCGGCGACAGCAGCCGCGTCGGCTCCTTCCACGAGGCGTCCGTCGAGGTGATCCGCACCCAGGAACCGGCCACGCACAGCGCCTCGCAGGCCCACCAACTCCGGGGCGTACGGCCCGGAGTGACCCTGCCGCTGGTCACGGACGGACAGGCGGTGGGGACGGTCGGAATCACCGGCACGCCCGCCCAGGTGCGCCGCTTCGGCCTGCTCGTGAAGCGCCAGACGGAGATCCTGCTCCGGGAGTCCGTGATGCTGCGCTCCCGTCTGCTCGCCGAACGGGCCGCGGAGAAACTGCTGGCCGACATCGCCTCGTACGACCCCCAGGTCGTGGAAGGCGACTTCCTCGGCTTCCGGGCCGCCGAGCTGGGCTTCGACCTGCGGCTGCGGCGGGTCGCGGTGGCGTTCGAGGTGACCGTGCCCGACCGGGGGAACGACAGGGGAAACCGCCGCCACGCCGCGCCGACCCGGGACATGGCGCTGGTCCGCTCGGAGCTGCTGCGCACGGTCCGCGAGGTCTTCGCCGACCCCCAGGACATCGTCGCCACCACGGTGCCCGGCTGGATCGGCGTGCTGCACCGGCTCCCGGCCGACCGGCCGGTGACCTCCCTGGCCGGCGACTGCCGGCGGATCACCGACGTCATCGCCGCCCAGGGCGCACTCACCGCCCGCGCCGGCATCGGCGAACCGGCCGCGTCGATCGGTGCTCTGCACGACTCCTACCAGGACGCGTGCGACGCGCTGCGTCTCGGCGCCCGGCTCGCGGGCAACTCCCCCGTCCATCTGATCAGCGACCTGCGAGTCCACCAGGTCCTGGCCGCGGTGGGCCAGCCCGCCCGCAACCGCCTGCTCGCCCTCACCGCCGCGGACCTGCGCGCCCAGTCCGACTGGCCGGTACTCCGCGACACGATCACCACGTGGTGCGAGAGCGGTTTCAATCTCGTACGGGCGTCCGAGGCGCTGCACGTCCACCGCAACACGGTCGTCTACCGGATGAACAAGATCGAGCAGGTCACCGGCCGTCCGCTGCGTGACCACCGGGCCACCATGGCCCTGTATCTCGCCTGCCTGGCGGACCAGTTGGGCAGTGGCGGCGCCTCGGCGGAGGCGTGATCCCCTTCACCCAAGAGGCCGAACGGACCCGGTTACGGTGAAGCCCGCGGGCACCTACACTGGCGTCTCGCGGCAAGCCTGTTGACCTGCTAGAACGCGGCGGTTGAGCCGATCCGGTGGAGTGAGGAGCGACCCCATGTTCTATTACGTGCTCAAGTACGTGATTCTGGGACCGCTGTTGAGGCTGGTCTTCCGTCCTCGAATCGAGGGCCTGGAACACGTACCGGCCTCGGGCGCGGCCATCGTCGCGGGCAACCATCTCTCGTTCTCCGACCACTTCCTGATGCCCGCGATCATCAAGCGGCGCATCACGTTCCTCGCGAAGGCCGAGTACTTCACGGGCCCGGGCATCAGAGGCCGGCTGACCGCCGCCTTCTTCCGCAGCGCCGGGCAGATCCCGGTGGACCGCTCCGGCAAGGAGGCCGGCCAGGCGGCGATCCGCGAGGGCCTCGGTGTGCTGCGCAAGGACGAACTGCTCGGCATCTACCCGGAGGGCACCCGCTCGCACGACGGCCGCCTCTACAAGGGCAAGGTCGGCGTCGCGGTGATGGCGCTCAAGGCCCAGGTACCCGTCATCCCCTGCGCGATGATCGGCACCTTCGAGGCCCAGCCGCCGGGCCGGAAGATCCCGAAGATCCACCCCGTCGTGATCCGCTTCGGCAAGCCCCTCGACTTCTCCCGCTACGCCGGCATGGAGAACGAGAAGGCGATCCTGCGCGCCATCACCGACGAGCTCATGTACGCCATCCTCAAGCTCTCGGAGCAGGAGTACGTCGATCAGTACGCGGCCGTCGTCAAGGCCGAGGAGGCCGCCGCGAAGGCCGAGAAGGCACGCAAGTTCCCGCGCATGCCTCTCAGTTGAAGACACGACACATGAAAGAGGGGGCGGCCGAAACCGGCCGCCCCCTCCTCCTTGCTCAGTGCTGCGGCTTGCTCAGTGCTACGGCTTGGGCGTGGCGTGCGGTGCGCACGTCACGTCGGCCGCGTCGACCTTGCCGGTGAGCAGGTAGGCGTCCACCCGCTCGTTGATGCAAGGGTTGGCCAGCCCGGTCACGCCGTGCGAGCCCGCGTCCTTCTCGGTGATCAGCCGGGAGCCCTTGAACCGCTTGTGCAGCTCGACGCCGCCCTCGTACGGGGTGGCGGCGTCACGCGTGGCCTGCACGATCAGAACGGGCGGCAGTCCCTTGCCGGTCTTCACCTCGACCGGGGTCTGCTGCTTGGCGGGCCAGGTCGCGCACGGCAGGTTCAGCCAGGCGTTGGCCCACGTCATGAACGGGTAGTTCTTGTGCAGCGCGGTGTTGTCGCGGTCCCACTTCTTCCAGCTGGTGGGCCACTTGGCGTCGGTGCACTCGACTGCCGTGTAGACGGCGTTGCCGTTCTCCGCGGAGATGTTGCCCGCGGTGTCCGACAGGTCGGGAGCGGCGGCGTCGACGAGTGCCTGGGTGTCACCGGCGACGTACTTGCTGAAGACCGTCGCGACCGGCACCCACGACGAGTCGTAGTACGGCGCGCTCTGGAAGAAGCCGATGAGCTCGGCCGGGCCGACGACCCCGCCGATCGGGTCCTTCTTGGCCGTGGCGCGCAGCTTGAGCCACTGGTCCTGGACCTCGGCGCGGCTGTCGCCGAGGTGGAAGGTCGCATCGTTCTTGGCGACCCAGTCCTGCCAGTCCTTCCAGCGCATCTCGAAGGCGACGTCCTGGTCGAGGTTGGCCTCGTACCAGATCTTCTCGCGCGACGGGTTGACGACACTGTCGGCGACCATGCGGCGCACGTGCGTCGGGTACATGGTGCCGTAGACGGCGGCGATGTACGTG
This sequence comes from Streptomyces sp. NPDC050704, assembly GCF_040654355.1. NCBI lineage: Bacteria > Bacillati > Actinomycetota > Actinomycetes > Kitasatosporales > Streptomycetaceae > Streptomyces > Streptomyces sp. NPDC050704. The sequence goes on from NZ_JBFAHW010000212.1 coordinate 7,202, forward strand.
CCGTACGAGACGCCCAGGAAGTTGAGCTTCTTCTCGCCGAGTGCGGCCCGGATGACGTCCAGGTCGCGAACGGTGTTGGGGGTCGTCATGTGCGGCAGCATCTCGCCGCTGCGCTCGGCGCAGCCGGCCGCGTACTCTGCGGCGAGCTTGCGCTGGGCGCGCTTGTCCGCCTCGGAGTCCGGCACCGGGTCCATCTTGGGCGCCTTCACGAACTCCTGCGGGTCGGCGCAGGAGATGGGCGCCGAGTGGCCGACACCGCGCGGGTCGAAGCCGACGAAGTCGTAGGCCTTCGACGTGTTCACCCAGAGCGGGGCCTTGGTGGTGACCCGGCGCGGGAAGCGCAGTCCGGAGGCGCCGGGGCCGCCCGGGTTGTAGATGAGAGCGCCCTGGCGCTCGGCCTTCGTGCCCGTGTTGCCGATGCGGTCCACGGCGAGCTTGATCTTCTTGCCGTTCGGCTTCGCGTAGTCGAGCGGCACCGTGACCCAGCCGCACTTGATGGGCTTCTCCAGCCCCCAGTCGGCCGGACAGTCCTGCCAGTCGATCCCGGCCTTCGCCGCGCGGGCGGCGGCGATCGCGGCGCCGCGCGCCTGGCTGTCCTGGCCGTGGCGGACGCTGGTCGTGGCGTCCGCGCCGGCCGCCGGGGCCGCTACGGCGCCGGCTATCAGCGTCGCCGTGACGAGCACGCCGGCCGAGCCGAACGCCGTTGCCCTTCTGATACCTCTCAAGTGGGGCCTCCCCGTACGTCGTTGTGGTCGTACGGGGGATCCTTTCGGCTGTGAGGTCCCTGAGAACAGGGGTGACGTGGCTTTTTTGCCAATCCGATAACCGGAACACGTCTGCCCGTTGAGCGGTGACCTTGGTTTCGGCCGGTGTTCAGTCGGCGCCCCGGCCGTTTCAGCCGAGTGTGCGCAACGCCTCGTCGAGGAGGCGACGCAGGTGCAGCGCGTCGGGCGCGAGGGCGGTCACGAGCACACCGGGACCGGCGAGCGGGGTGACCGAGGCGTACTCCCCCAGCAACCGCGCCTCGACCGGCCGAAGCCCGAACTCCGGCCGTACCACGACGAGTTGGCCGAGCGCGCGATGTCCCGCCAGGACAGCGGGACCGTCCCAGCCACCGGGCGCTCCCGGGCCGCAGGACAGATCCTGGTCGAGCAGCGGGCGCCCGTCGAGACGGACGGTGAGCCGACTCGTCAGTCGCCCGGGCTCCTCGTTGGCCCGGCCCAGGACCTGCTCCTCGCGCAGCACCAGCCGCGCTCCCGCCGCGAGGTCGACGCGCGTGGTGACGTACAGCTCGCTGCCGTTCGCGGAGATCAACTGCTCCGGCAGCCAACGCAGTTCGGCGTCGTCGGCGACCGTGAGGCGTACGTCGTATCGTGCCTCGCCCTTGGCCTGACCGGGCAGGGCGATGGTGGCGGCGGCCGATCCGACGTGCAGCTTCGCCCCCGCGGCGGCTGCCGCCTCGACGGTGAAGTGGTCGCCGCCCAGGGGTCCGCTCATCGCGCCGACCAGCATGACGCGCGCCTCGTCCCCACTCGCCCGGGTACGGCGCAGGGCGAGCGGCCCCTCGCCCTCCAGGGTGGGCAGCGCGGTACCGCCCCGGCCGTCGAGCCTGGCGCCGATCCGCGCGGTGGCCCGCACGCCGGCCATCCCGCCGATGCCGGCCGTCCCGCCCGTCCCGGCCATACCTGTCGTCACGCCGTCCACGCGGCGAGCTGCCCCCGTACCCAGGCCGCGACGTCCTTGACGCCGTCCTCGGTCCGCAACGACTGGAACACCACCGGCAACTCGGCCCGCTGGGCCTTCGCGTCGGCGGCCATCCGGCCGAGGTCCGAGCCGACGTAGGGGGCGAGGTCGGTCTTGTTGACCACCAGCAGGTCGGCGGTGGTGACCCCGGGCCCGCCCTTGCGCGGGATGTCGTCCCCGCCCGCCACATCGATCACGAAGATCTGCGCGTCGACGAGCCCCCTGGAGAAGGTCGCGGTGAGGTTGTCGCCCCCGGACTCGACGAGGATCAGATCCAGCGGTCCGATCTCGTCCTCCAGGTCCTCCACGGCTTCCAGGTTCGCGGAGATGTCGTCCCGGATCGCCGTGTGCGGGCACGCCCCGGTCTCCACGGCGGTGATCCGCTCCGGCGGCAGCACGGCCTCCCGCAGCAGGAACTCGGCGTCCTCACGCGTATAGATGTCGTTCGTGACGACGGCCAACGACAGTTCGTCGCGCAGCGCCCGGCAGAGCGCGGCAACAGTGGCGGTCTTCCCGGACCCGACGGGCCCACCGAGCCCGATACGGAGAGCCCGGCGCCGACCGTCGGGCCGATGCGCGTCGGCGCTGACGGCGGACGGGCCGTCGTGGTGGTGGTCGAGATGCATGGTGCGGCTCCAATCTTCAGCCCGTCCGGCGTTTGAGGACGAGGCCGTTCAGGCCGAAAAGCGGGGGTCTGGGTTAAGGGGCGCGGGGAACTGCGCGACAAGCCCCCACCGGCCCGCAG